>NZ_JBEYVC010000323.1:0-4694 GCF_040643855.1 Streptomyces sp. NPDC047072
CCGCCCCTGTGCCCGGGATCGGCGCGCAGGTCGCCCACGTCGCCGACGACGTCAATCCGCCGGGCCCCGGCGGCTCGCCACGGCCGTACGCGACAACACGCACACCGGGCCGCTGCCCGCGCCCGTACGGTCCGCACCCGCGCTGCGCGCGCTCGACGACGCGCTGCTGCACGCGGCCGAGGCCTTCGACCGCGGCGGCGGCGGTGATCTGCACACGCGCCGGCGTACCGGACGGGATCTGCTGCGCGCCGTGCTCGGGGCCGGCGGGCGCGAGTACGGGCTGCGGGTAGCCCTCTGCTTCGGGGCCGGCGCGGCCGTCGCGCAGGCGCTGCACCACTCCCACTGGTACGGCGAGCACCAGCACTGGTACTGGCTGCCCGCCACCGTCGTCTTCCTCGTCAAGCCCGACCTCGGGCCGCTCGCGTCCCGGGTGCTGTGCCGGGCGGCGGGGACCGTCCTCGGGGCGCTCGTCTTCGCCGGGTTCGCCGCGGGGCTGCCCCGGCCGGAGGGGCTTGTCGCGCTCGTCGCGGTCAGCGGGGCGCTGATCCCCGTCGCCACCCGGCACTTCGCCGCGCAGACCGCCGTCGTGACCGTGCTCGTCCTCTCGCTCGTGATGGTGGGCGGCGAACCGCAGGCCTCCGCGAGCCGGATCGGGGAGACGCTCCTCGCCTGCGCGATCGTGCTGATCGTGGGGCATCTGCCGATGCCGGGGCAGCGGGGTGGGGGAGTGCGGGCGCGGATGGGGGCGGCGAGTGGGGCGGCGGAGGCGTATCTCGTGCATGTCTTGGGGGAGGCCGACGAAAGCCTTGCCGGTGCCGGTGCCGGTGCCGGTGCGGGTGCGGGTGCGGGTGTCGGTTTGAGTGGGGGTGCCGACGCCGGCCGCTCCCACGCCCGCCACGAAGACCCCCGCCCCACCCGCTGGACCCTGCGCCGCGAGGCCTACCGCGCGCTCGCCGAGGCCCGTACCGCCACCGCCCTCGCCTCCGCCGAACTCCCGTGGCTCGCACGGCACTCGGAGGGGGCCGACGAGGTGGTCGCCGTCCTCGAACGGCTCGTGGACACCGTCACCGCATGCGCCGTCCACCTCGACGACTCGGGGCGGCTCACCCCCGATCACACCCGCCGTCTCGGCGAGCTGCTCGACCAACTCGCCCGCAAGGACCCGCACATGGAGATACGGCTGCCCGAACTCCCCCTCGCCGTCTAGGACTCCACGCGCACCCACACCGGCGCGTGATCCGACCCCGCCGCATCCCGTCGCGCCCCCGGATCCGCCCCCACCGACGGCAGCCGCAGCGGCTCCTCGCCCGGCAACCCCGTCCCGGCTTCCGTCACCCGGTGCACCAGGCGGTGGCTGCACAGGACGTGGTCGATCAGTTCGCGGCGGCCGGAGTTGATCCGGGAGTAGCGCTCGGCGGCGGGGATGAGCGGGGCCACGTCCCACAGCCGGGCCGCGTCGCCCTTGTCCGGCGCCTCGTAGCCCGGCGTACCGATCTCCGAGCCGGGCGGGCCGAGCAGGATCTGCGTGGTCGCCGCCTGCACCTCGTCGTTGAGGTCGCCGAGCACCACCACATCCCGCAACCGGCCGTCACCGTCCAGGAGTTCGTCGGCCAGCGCACGCAGCGCCGTCGCCTCCGCCGCCCGCCGGTAGAGCGCGTACGCCCCGTAGCGCGCCCGCTCGCCCTCGTCGCGCGGCTGGAAACGGCCGTCCGGGTACGACAGCAGCTTCGACTTGAGGTGGGCGACCGCGACCCGCAACGGCCCGCCCTCGGTCTCCGCCTCGATCGTCAGGAAGCCGCGGCCCGACTCCGACACCACCGTGCCCTCGTCCGCCACCTGTACCGGGCGCAGCCGCGGCGGGAACCCGGTGCGGTCCGACAGCACCGTGAACGGCACCCGGCCGAGGAAGCCCACCCGGATGCCCCGGCCGTCCGCGTGCCAGGAGGTCGAGAAGTGCCAGCCCCCGCCCAGCAGACCGGCCAGATCCCCGAGCGCCTCCGGCTCGCCCACCTCCTGCACGCCCAGCAGCGCCGGGTCGAGCTCGGTGATCACGGCGGCGAGCGCGGCCAGTTTCGCCTCGTACGAGGCCTTGTCCCCGGGGCCGTACGGCCCGCCCGGACGGTACAGGTTCTCCAGGTTCCAGGTGCCGAGCAGCATGACGTCAGGGTGCCCTCCCGGCCGACCTCGCGACAGGGACAGGACGCGATGCGCGGTTCGGCTCACACCGGGGGACGAGTGCGCCGTACGTTGGCGGCATGACGCCTTCTCCCGCGGACCTCGTCATCACCGGGTGCACCGTCCTCGTGCACGACGATCAGGAAGGCACCGGCCCCGAGATCGGTTTCCGGGAAGACGCGGCCCTCGTCGTCCGGGACGGCCTCGTCGAGTCCGTGACGACCGCGGCGGCCGCCGAGGAACTATCCGCGCTCGAACGGATCGACGCCCGCGGCCAGATCGCGATGCCCGGCCTGGTCAACTGCCACACCCACGCCCCGATGGTCGCGCTGCGCGGGGTCGCGGAGGACCTGCCGACGGAGGAGTGGTTCAACGACGTCGTGTGGCCGATCGAGTCCAACCTCACCGCCACAGACGTGGAGTTGGGGGCGCGGCTGGCCTGCGCGGAGATGATCCGCGGGGGAGTCACCTGCTTCGCCGACCACTACTTCGCGATGGACGCGGTCGCCGCCGTGGTCGAGGAGTGCGGGATCCGGGCGCATCTGGGCGAGGCGTACTTCTCCTCGCAGGGGCCCCAAGGGCGGGAGAAATCCCTGGAGTTCGCGCTACGTCACCGGGGCGGGGCCGGCGGCCGCATCACCACGGCCCTCGCCCCGCACGCCCCCTACACCGTCGACGACACCGACCTCGCCGCGACCGCCCGACTCGCGCATGACCATCAACTCCCCGTCCACCTGCACGCCTCCGAGAACCGCGACCAGGCGGAGGCGAGCCTCGCCCGGCACGGCGTCACCCCGATCGAGATCCTCCGGCGCACCGGCATCCTCGACACCGACGTCCTCATCGCACACGGCACCGGCATCCTCGACCAGGACCTGCCGCTGCTCCAACAGGCCACCGGCCGGGTGTCCGTGGCCACCGCCCCGCGCGGCTACCTCAAGTTCGCCTGGCCCACCACCACACCCGTCCGTGCCCTGTACGACATCGGCGTGCCCGTCGGACTCGCCACGGACGGCGCCGCCTCCAACAACTCCCTCGACGTGTGGGAGGCGATGGCGCTCACCGCGCTGATCCAGAAGTCGACGACGGGCGACCCGCGCTGGCTGACGGCCCGTCAAGCCCTGCACCACGCCGGTGTACAGAGCGCCCGGGCGGTGGGCCTGGGCGACACGATCGGCACCCTGGCCGCCGGTCGTCGCGCCGACATCATCCTGGTCGACCTCACCGGACCCCACACCCAGCCCGTCCACGACCTCCCCGCCACCCTCGTCCACAGCGCCCGCGCCTCCGACGTCCGCACGACGATCGTCGACGGCCGCGTGCTGATGCGGGACCGCGCACTCCTGACCATCGATGTCCCCTCTGTCGTAGGGGAGTTGGGCCGAAGGCTGCCCACGCTCCTCGACCGCAGCCACGGCAGGCGGATCCAGGACTACGACACGTAGGGTGATCCCCATGGATCCCGCCGACGGCCTCATCGAGCATCCCCACGACGTGTACCGGCGGTTGCGGGAGACCGCGCCCGTGCACCGGATCGCCGGTACCGACGGGAACCCCGCGTGGGTGGTCACCCGGTACGAGGACGTCCGGGCGGGGCTCGTGGACCCGCGGCTGTCGGTGGACAAGAGGCATGCGGCGCCCGGGAATTACCGGGGATTCGCGTTGCCGCCCGCGCTCGACGCCAACCTCCTCAACATGGAGGCGCCCGACCACACGCGGATCCGGCGGCTGGTCGTACGGGCCTTCACGGCGCGCCGGGTGGAGCGGCTCCGGGCGCCCATCAGGGAGACCGCCGACCGGCTCCTCGACGGTCTCGGCACCCACGGCACGGCCGATCTCGTCGCCGCCTAGGGCCTGTCCGGCGGATCAGGCCGGCTGCAAGAGGCGGTGCTGACCGGTGCAGGTGAGCGGGGCGGTGGGGGTCCCCCCGCGCGAGCGAAGCCGAGCGTGGGGGAGCGTCTGGTTGCAAGGCGGAGGAGGGCGGCGACGCGATGGGGGTGCCCCCGCGCGAGGTTGTTCGAGCGTGGGGGAGTCGGCAACCGACGACAACGCCGCAGACGGGCGTGCCACGCCCCGCGACGCCGGCATGATCCGCCGGACAGGCCCTTACGCCGCGCCGCTGCCCATCACCGTCATCTGCGACCTGCTCGGCGTACCGCAGACGCACCGGCGGGACTTCCGCACCTGGACCGACACCCTGGTCGCCCCCGACCCGGCCCGGCCGCAGGACGCCAAGGCAGCCGTCGGCGCGATGCTCGCCTTCTTCACCGAACTGCTCGCCGACAAGCGCGGGGAACCCGCCGACGACCTGCTCTCCGATCTCATCGCGGTCCGCGACGAGGGCGACCGGCTCAGCGAGGACGAGCTGATGTCCCAGGCCGTGTCCGCGAAGTCCCGCCTGCCGCGCGGCGCCATGCACGCTCCCCCAGAGCGGGTGCCCCCATCGCCGCACCGCGCGCAGACCCACGTACTACCAGTACGAGGGTCCGCGCCCGGCACGCCGAGAGCACGCACCTGAC
>NZ_JBEYVC010000324.1:0-4550 GCF_040643855.1 Streptomyces sp. NPDC047072
GTGGCGATCTTGGCGAGCAGTCCGGGGTGGCGGTACGTCACTCCGGTCACCAGGGCGCCGAGGCGGACCGTGGAGGTGTGGGCGGCCAGGGGTTGCCGCCGATACGCTTCTGACCTGCTGTTTTACTTTTACTTGACCGAAGGTCCGACCTTGAGCGTGATCGTCGAGCCGTTCAGGGGCTCGTCGGTGATCGCGATCCGCGTGTCGGTGTCAGTGATCTTGACACCGGCGAGCGGGTTGGTCGCGTCGTAGTACGTCGACCGTCCGTCGTCGAAGACCGGGACGCCCGGCTTCGACTTGATCCTCGTCGCGACGTCCGCCTTGTGGAGCGTGACGGAGTCCGTCGGGTACCAGCTGAACGTCGAGTCGTAGGCCTGGATGCGGTTGCGCATCAGCGTGCCGTCCGACCACTTGAGCGGCGTCGGGTGCGAGTCGACGGGCAGGATCAGACCCTGGCCCGGGTGCTGGCTGGTGTTGTCGTCCGCCTGCGAGGTGTCCCACTTCCAGATCAACAGGCCGTTCTGGTAGGCGTAGTGCTCCACCCAGTCCGGACGGGTCGTCGAGAAGCCGAAGTTGTACGGGCCGACCTTCAACACCTTGTCGTACGACACGTATTGGCGGTTCTCGGCGATGTAGTACTGCGCGTAGTCGTCCGTGATGGCGGCGCCGATGCGCGAGAAGCCGTTCGCGGTCCAACCGGCGTCCGCCGTCTCGGCGTTGTCGGAGAACAGGGTCGCCCCGTCCGCGGTCACCGTGATCTCGTCGGCCGCGAAGCCCTTCTGGGCCACCCCGCCGTCGGTGGCGTAACGGAAGCGCAGCTGGATGTTCTGGCCCGCGTAGGCGTCGAGCGGGAACGTCAGCTTCTGGTACGCGTCCACCGTGCCGGTGAGCGCGGGCTTGCCGCTGCCGTCGCGCGGGATCGCGCTGCCGTCCGCCAACGTCCCGTCGATCGGCGTCCAGTTGGAGCCGTCGGTGGAGACCTCGGTGTAGAGGTAGTCGTAGTCCTGCTCGATGTCCCACCAGCCGTCGAGGGTCAGGGACGCCGACGACTTGCCGGTCAGGTCGACCGTGCGGGTCAGGGTGTTGCGCAGGTCGTCGCCGCTGCCGCTCCACCACTGGGTCGAGCCCTGCGCCGGGGCGACCACCTCGGTGGTGACCGTCTTGTCGGGCAGCACGACCACGAGCGCCTGCGGGTTCTTGGTGTTGTACTCCGCGACACCCAGCTTGTGCGTGGACTTCTTGCCGGCCTTGGCAACGTCGTAGTCCAGCCAGCCCAGTTGGAGCTTGTCCCAGGCGTTCATGTCGCCGGGCAGGTCGCCGATGGAGTCCTTGCCGGTGCCGAGCCAGGAGCCGGAGGACATCAACGTCCAGAAGCCGGTGGAGTTCTCGCCGCCGCCGGAGGTGTCGTACTCGTCCGGCAGACCGAGGTCGTGGCCGTACTCGTGGGCGAAGACGCCGAGTCCGCCGTTCTCCGGCTGGATGGTGTAGTCGCCGACCCAGATGCCGCTGTCGCCGATCTGGGTGCCGCCGAGCTTGTTGCCCGAGGGGCCGGTCGAGCCGGCGTCGGTGCCGAACGCGTACCAGCGGTGCGCCCAGATGGCGTCCGCGCCCTGCGCGCCGCCGCCCGCGGACTCGTCCTCACCCGCGTGCACGATCTGGAAGTGGTCGATGTAGCCGTCCGGCTCGTTGAAGTCGCCGTCGCCGTCGAAGTCGTAGCGGTCCCACTGGTCGAACTCGGCGAGCTCCGCGGCGATTTCGGCCGCGGTGGCCCCGGCGGCCTCGCGCTCGGCGACCCAGGCGTTGACGCCGTCCTGCACCGCGTACCAGGCGCCGGTGGAGGCGTCGTTGGAGCCGTAACGGGCCTCGTTGTAGGGGACCTTGACCCAGTCGGTCACCTCGCCCTCGACCGAGTAGCGGCCCGAGGACTGCTTCTCGTAGTAGGACTTGACCGAGGCGTTGCCGTCACCGAAGTACAGGTCCTGGAAGTGCGCCTGGTTGTAGTCCGCCTGCCAGGCCGTGCTGTTGTCGACCGCGCGGTCGGGCTGGGCTATCTCGTTGTGCAGCGGACCTACCGTTCCGCCGTACCGCGGGTCGACCTGGTCGCCGAACTCGACCAGGATCGTGAAGATCTTGTCGGTCTTCTCACGGCCGAGTTCGACGTACTTGCTGTCGCCCTTGTGGCTCTTGAGCGCGACCACCTTGGAGCCGTCGCGGTTCTGGACCGTGGCGGCGCCGGATATGACCTGGTCGAGCGCCTCCTGGCGCTGCGCCTCCTGCGTCTTGGACAGCGGGCCGTCGAGGTCGTGCTCCTTGGCCCTGACCGGCTGCGGGTCGTGGCTGTCCGCCGCCGAGGTCTCCGCGAACTTGTCCTCCGAGGCCTGTGCCACGGCGAACGTCGAGAAGGTCGCCGAGGCCGCCGCGAGGGCGACCACCGTGGCAGCCGTTCTGAACGTCCATGATCTGCCTGTCACTTGATCCTCCCCTAGCATTCAAGTGACGTAATTTGACTCCTGGTTCAGAAGAAAAGACAGACCTTGACTTGAACAGGTCAAACCATTATTGGAAGTTGACGTTCGCATTACGGACACATACCTGTAACCGAACGGGCGCGCGGTCGCGTCCACGGAGGGGACCGCATGACTCCGTGCGCCCCCTGTGCTCCGGCACTGTTGGTTAGGTCACGCTTACCGTTCGTTCCACTCGGGCATGCAGGCGATTAGAGTCGAGTGGCGGAACGCCCGGAAGTCGGCGGAAAGCCAGGCCGACGCCCCCCGTGGACCCCCAATTCCGAGGACACGATTGCCATGCCTCGTCCGACTGCCGCACAGCTCGCCTACGGTTCCTTCACCGTCATCTGCTCGACGCTCGCCATGCTGCTGCTGTCACAGACGAGTTCGACCACCGCCATCGCGGTCATCGCCGTCGCCGGGCTCGCCCTAGGGCTGCTCGTCGCCATGACGGTCCCCCAGCCCAAGTCCCGCGTGGTCGCGGTGAACAAGCCCGCCGAGGAGACGGCGGAGGAGCCAGTGCCTGCCGTGGCCACGGGCTCCAAGGCCGCCTGAACGCAGCCGCGACGCCGAACCGCCCTCACGTGGGATCACGCGAGGGCGGTTCGGTGTGCCGTGGTCGGGTCAGCCCGTGCTGACGACCACCGTCTTCGCCGCCTTGTCGTGCAGGCCCTGCTTGTAGGGCTTGTCGAAGTAGCTCCAGCCGCCGGAGATCGCGGTCCAGATGCAGGCGCAGCAGAACGCGAACGGAATCCACAGCACCGCCGCGCGCACCAGGTTGGTCTGCACGGAGGGCGTGGAGCCGTTGTCGAGGTTCGCCACCCGCATCCCCAGCCACTTCTTGCCGAGCGTCTGCCCCGACCGGGCGGTCATCACGGTGTCGTAGGCGATGTAGATCAGCGCCGCGACCAGTGACTGCGCGAGCGGCTTGCCGTACTGCACCTTGTCGCTGTCGACGTCGTACTCGCTCACCCCGAAACCCCAGGTGATCAGCCATACGACGATGCCGACCAGGATGAGGTCGATGATCCGCGCGAGGGTGCGCCGGCCGCTGGAGGCGAGCGGGGGCATGCCGGCGAGCGGGTCGGAGGGGTAGGAGCCGCCGCCGTACGGGTCACCGCCGGTGGGAGGGCCGCCGTAGGACGGAGGCGGTGTGTTGTACGGCGATCCCGAGCCCCCGGCGGGCGGGGGCTGCTTCCTGAACGGGTCGTCTTCCGGCGGCTGCTGGCCGGAGCCCGGAGGCGGTTCGCTGCTCATGGCCCGAGTCGACCGCGAACCCCCCGGCTCCGCATCCGGCGAGCGGCCGTCCGGAGTACCGATTCCCTTACGCCGTCTGCGGTACGGCGTCAGCCGGCGACGAACGTATGCGCGGCCTTGTCGTGCCAGCACTGGTGCCAGGGCTTGTCGAACAGGCACCACAGGACGCCGACGACACCGATGCCGAGGACGCCGGGGACGCTGTAGACGAGCCAGCGGCGCAGGGCTCCGCCGAAGGACGGGGGCTCGTGGCCCTCGATGTCCCGGACCTCCAGGCCGAGCAGCTTCTTGCCGAGGGTGCGGCCCCACTTGGCGGTGGGCAGCGCCTCGTAGAGGACGCCGGTGACGAGGAGGACGGCGAGCACGACGGCGAGGTAGACGGACGTGGTGCCGTCCAGCAGCCAGATCGTCACGGTCTCGCCGGAGAGCTTCGCCGCGTCGATCTTGTCGGCGAGGTGGTCTACGGCCTTGGTGCCGAGGGGGACGGCCGGTACGGCGGTCACGGCGCCGACGACGAGGGTGTCGACGAGCCGGGCGGCGAGCCGCTTGCCGAGCCCGGCGGGCCTGGCGGCGGCCTGACGCCGGGCGGCCGCCTGGAAGATGTCCTCGACGGGCGGCTTCCAGGGCGCGGGCTGCTCGCCCTCACCGGGGTCGGCGAGCCGGTGCACCTGCTGGGCCCAGGAGGGCTGACCGACCTGATGCTGCCCGGCATGGACGGCCTGGAGGTGTGCCGCCGGATGCGCGGGCACGGGCCGGTCCCGGTGATCATGCTCACCGCCCGCGGCG
>NZ_JBEYVC010000325.1:0-4311 GCF_040643855.1 Streptomyces sp. NPDC047072
CTCGCGGATCCTGGCGGTCGCGAACAAGCTCCGGGCCGGGGTCGTCTGGTCCAACACGTTCAACAAGTTCGACCCGACGTCGCCGTTCGGCGGTTTCTGCTCCACATATGGAGCACAAGTCCCCCACAGGGGAGGATTGCATTCCGCAGGTCACGGGTATGACGGGCTACGACCGTGACGCGCAGTGTGGCCGTGTGGGAGGGACCCCATGATGTTGATCGAAGCGCTCGGCTCCGCATTGCTCGGTCTGGCTCTGGCGGCGCTGGCGGTCCACCGCCTGGCGCACCGCCTCCCCAAGCGCTCCCTGGTCCTCGCCACGGGCACGGCAGGCGCCCTCTTCGGCGCCTTCGTCACCCACACCGCCCTGGACCCGGGCAACGTCCTGCTGAACCTGCTGGGCTCGGTCGTGGTCTCGGTGGCGAGCCTGTCGCTGCTGCTCCGCCCGTCGGGCCGCAGAATGGGCCGCCGCTCCGCACCGGCGTAGCCGAGAAGCACGGCCCGCGCCCCGGCAAGGGCTACGCGGCCAACCCCAGCGCCGCCATCCTCTTGGTGTGCGCCTCGGTGATCCGCGAGAACATCCGCCCCACCTCGGCCAGGTCGAACCCGTCGGCCACCCCGCCCACGAGCATCGTCGACAGCGCGTCCCGGTCCGCGACCACCCGCTGCGACTGCGACAGCGCCTCCCCCATCAACCGCCGCGCCCACAGCGCGAGTCGGCCGCCCACCCGGGGGTCCGCGTCGATCGCGGCCCGTACCTTCTCCACCGCGAACTCCGCGTGCCCCGTGTCGTCGAGCACGGCCAGGACCAGCTCGCGCGAGTCCGAGTCGAGCCGCGCGGCGACCTCCCGGTAGAAGTCACTGGCGATGGAGTCGCCGACGTACGCCTTGACGAGCCCTTCCAGCCAGTCCGACGGCGCCGTCTGCTTGTGGAAGCCGTCGAGCGCGGCCACGAACGGCTCCATGGCGGCCGTCGGCTCCTCGCCGATCTCCGTCAGCCGGTCCCGCAGCTTCTCGTAGTGGTGGAACTCCGCCGACGCCATCTTCGCCAGCTCCGCCTTGTCCGCCAGCGTCGGCGCGAGCTTCGCGTCCTCCGCGAGCCGCTCGAACGCCGCGAGTTCGCCGTACGCGAGCGCGCCGAGGAGGTCGACGACCGCGGCCCGGTACTGGGGGTCGGCGGCGGCCCGGTCCCAGTCCTGGGCGGCCACTCCGGTGTGCTCGGCGGGGGTGTCGGAGGTGTTGTCAGGCGTCGTCATGAAGCGCACAATAGTCCGCTCGCCAGGTTGCGGAAGTCCCTGGTCAATCAGTGTGACGACGACTACGTGACCAAATCGGCCATCGCGCGTGCGCGATTCCGGGGTATGGTGGTAATGCGCCTGCCGACTACTCGACGGGCCGCACGTATGAGGATGCCCGGTCGGTGGCCCGATCGGCTCCGACCCGACAGCCCTCCCAGGCCGTACGGCACATTGCGTACGACGACCGGAGGGACACCCTCAGCGGTACGAGCGCTAGAGCGTCGGCAGTGGTCCCGTGCCATACGGCTTGCCCGTAAGGCAGCCGACGTCCCCAGCACGGTCAGACAAGACCCCCCGCGCTCGCCTCGCACCGCGCACACAGAAGAGGCAGCACCCTGACTACGACTTTCCGCGATCTCGGGATTCTCACCGAGACGGCCGAGGCCCTCGAAGCCGTCGGCATCATCAACCCCTTCCCCATCCAGGAGATGACGCTCCCGGTCGCCCTCTCGGGCACCGACGTCATCGGCCAGGCCAAGACCGGCACCGGCAAGACGCTCGGCTTCGGCCTGCCGCTCCTGGAGCGCGTCACCGTCCCCGCCGACGTCGAGGCCGGGCGCGCCAAGCCCGAGGCGCTCACCGACGCCCCGCAGGCGCTCGTCGTCGTCCCCACCCGCGAGCTGTGCACGCAGGTCACCAACGACCTCCTGACGGCCGGCAAGGTCCGTAACGTGCGCGTGCTGGCCATCTACGGCGGCCGCGCCTACGAGCCCCAGGTCGAGGCCCTCAAGAAGGGCGTCGACGTCGTCGTCGGCACCCCGGGCCGGCTCCTGGACCTCGCGGGCCAGAAGAAGCTCAACCTCGGCCACATCAAGGCGCTCGTCCTCGACGAGGCCGACGAGATGCTCGACCTGGGCTTCCTGCCCGACGTCGAGAAGATCATCAACCTGCTGCCGGCCCGCCGCCAGACCATGCTGTTCTCGGCGACCATGCCGGGCGCGGTCATCGGTCTCGCGCGCCGCTACATGTCGCAGCCCACGCACATCCGCGCCACCGCGCCGGACGACGAGGGCGCGACGGTCGCGAACACCGCGCAGTTCGTCTACCGCGCGCACAACATGGACAAGCCCGAGATGGTCGCGCGGATACTGCAGTCCGACGGCCGGGGCCTGGCCATGGTCTTCTGCCGCACCAAGCGCACCGCGGCCGACCTCGCCGACCAGCTCAAGCAGCGCGGCTTCGCGGCCGGCGCGGTCCACGGCGACCTCGGCCAGGGCGCCCGCGAGCAGGCGCTGCGCGCCTTCCGCAACGGCAAGGTGGACGTCCTCGTCTGCACCGACGTCGCCGCCCGCGGCATCGACGTCGAGGGTGTCACCCACGTCATCAACTACCAGTCCCCCGAAGAGGAGAAGACATACCTGCACCGCATCGGCCGTACCGGCCGCGCGGGTGCCAAGGGCATCGCGATCACCCTCGTCGACTGGGACGACATCCCGCGCTGGCAGCTGATCAACAAGGCGCTGGAGCTCGACTTCAACGACCCGCCGGAGACGTACTCCACCTCCCCGCACTTCTACGAGGAGATGAACATCCCCGCGGGCACCAAGGGCATCCTGCCGCGTGCCGAGCGCACCCGCGCCGGTCTCGACGCGGAGGAGCTGGAGGACCTGGGCGAGCCCGGCGGGCGCGGTGGCCGTGGCCGCGGCGACCGTGACCGGGGTCGCGGCCGTGGCGGCCGGGACGAGTCCCGCCCCGCCGAGCAGGAGCGTTCTTCCCGTACGCCGCGCCGTCGCCGTCGCACCCGCGGCGGGACCCCGCTGGACGGGGCGGCTCCGGCCGAGCAGGTCGCCACGGCTCCGGAGGCCGTGGAGAGCGAGACCGCCGAGACCTCGGCCCGCACCCCGCGCCGCCGTCGCCGTACCCGTGGCGCGGCGTCTGGTCCGGCCCCCGTGACCACAGCCGCGGCTCCGATCGAGTCGGCCACCGGTTCCGCGGCCGCGGAGGCCGCCGTCGCGACGGCGGAAGGTCCGGCCCTGGACACCGCCGCCGAGACCCCGGCGAAGCCGCGCCGCCGCCGTACGCGCAAGACGGCCGAGCCGGTCGTCGCGGCGGAGACGGTCGTCGAGACCGCCGTGGAGGCGCCCGCGGCTCCGGCGGTGGAGGCGGCTCCGACCACCAAGCCGCGCCGCACCCGCAAGACGGCAGCGGCCGCGCCCGCCGAGGCCGCCGTCGACACCGCGGAGGCCACGGAGACGACGCCGCGCCGCCGTACGCGCAAGGCGGCCGAGCCCGTCGAGTCCGCCGTGACCGCGGTGGACACGGCGGAGGCCACCGAGGCGAAGCCGCGCCGCACCCGCAAGACCGCGGCCACCAAGGCAGCGGAAGCGGCCGTGGCTACGGCGACGACGGAGGCGACCGCCGCGGTCGACACCGCCGAAGCCGCTCCGGCCAAGCCCCGGCGCACCCGCAAGACGGCCGCGACCAAGGCTGCGGAAGCCGCCGTGGACACCGTCGAGGCGGCGCCGGAGACCAAGCCGCGCCGTACCCGCAAGGCCACGGCCCCGGCGGAGACCGCGGTCGACACCGCGGAGGCCACCGAGGCCAAGCCCCGGCGCCGTACGACCCGCAAGACCGCCGCACCCGCGGTGACCGCCGACATCCCGGCCCAGACGGTCCAGGAGCCGGAGGCGACCGAGTCCGCCGAGGCCGCCAAGCCGCGCCGTACGCGCAAGACCGCGGCGGCGACCGCCGTGGACACGGCGGAGGGCACCGAGGCGAAGCCGCGCCGCACCCGCAAGACCGCGGCCACCAAGGCAGCGGAGGCGGCGGAGGCAGCCGTCGAGACGGCCGAGACCGTGGAGACCAAGCCCCGGCTCACTCGCAAGACAGCGGCGACCAAGGCTGCGGAAGCCGCCGTGGACACGGCCGAGGCCGCACCGGAGACCAAGCCGCGCCGCACCCGCAAGGCCACGGCCCCGGCCGAGACCGCGGTCGACACCGCGGAGGCCACCGAGGCCAAGCCCCGGCGCCGTACGACCCGCAAGACCGCCGCACCCGCGGTGACCGCCGACATCCC
>NZ_JBEYVC010000326.1:0-4170 GCF_040643855.1 Streptomyces sp. NPDC047072
CGGGAGCGGCCGGGGTGCTCGCCCCGCAGGGCGCCCTGCTCACTGTGGAGGTCCTGGTGGGCCGTGATGACATCGGCCCCGTTGACGCGGATTTCAGACATGGTGCCCTCCGAGCAACATTGCCGTAATGAGGAAATCATCAACTGTGACAGTTCTGTCGTCAAGATGTTCGCCGCAGGAAATGATGAATTCATCAGGACTGCGATCTCCATCGTGCGACCGCTAGACTCTGCGTATGTCTACGTCAGCCCTGCCCAGCAACCGGTTCGAGCGGCGTCGCGCAGAGACCCGCAGGGCGCTCGTGCGAGCGGCCCGGCAGATACTCGCCGAGAGCGGCGACACCAGCGCGAGCATCCAGGCGATCGCCGAGCGCGCGGACGTGGGCTTCGGCTCCTTCTACAACCACTTCGACTCCAAGGCCGAGCTGTTCGAGACTGCGGTGGTGGACGCCCTGGAGGAGTTCGGCCAGGCCTTCGACGAGCGCCTGGAGGGGATCGACGACCCGGCGGAGCTGGTAGCGGCCGGCTTTCGGCTCAGCGCCCGCATGGCCGACTCCCACCCGGAGCTGATGCAGGTCCTGCGCCGCCGCGGCCTCGGACACATCCACTCGGACAACGGCCTGGCCCGCCGGGCCCTGCGCGATCTCCAGGTCGGCATCGACTCCGGCCGCTTCAGCACCCTCGACCCGGTCGTCGCCCTGTCGGCGCTGGGCGGAACGCTGCTGTCCCTGGTGGAACTGCGCTTCGCCCGCCCCGAGGTGGACGGCGACGAGGCGGCCGTCAACCTCGCCGAGATGGTCCTGCGCATGCTGGGCCTCTCGGCGGACGACGCCCACGAGGTCGCCCGGCGCCCCCTGCCCGACCTCGACTGACCTCAAGCGGATGACGAGTCCGGGCGGAACGTGACCGAGCGGCCTGTGAAGCGGGCGTCGATCCCGTCCCCGGTGGTGGTGACCGACCGCAGGTGCAGTCCCTGCGGAACGTTCTGCAGCGGAATGGGCTCGTCCAGAGCCTTGTCGAGCAGTGATTTCAGCGGAGGGAGCAGTTCGCCCTGCTCTGCGCGGACGTCGGTGAGGGCGATGCGGTTGCCGCTCGCCGCCGAGACGGCCGCGCTCACGGTCACGTCGCCGACGAGCGGCAGACTCGCGGTCGCGTTGACCCGGTCGGACTCGTCGCCCCGTGACACCTGCACGCCGAGTGCGCTCGACACGTCCGCGTAGGACAGGAACGCGGTCGCCGTGACGCTGTTCGCATGAGCCTCCTCGGCGCTTCCCGAGGTTTTCAGCCCGTCCATCCCGACAGTCAGCTTCGTCACCGGAAGCGGCCGGGTGGTGCCGCTGGCTGGAATGTCGTGGGCGGTCAGGTCGACATGGTCCAGGCTGCCGTCGGCCAGCTGGGTCAGCACGGGAAAGCCCCTGACGTGCACCGATGGCCGCTCGGCGGTTCCCATGCCGTCCTGGAACGCCTCGGCGGTACGGCTCTCCGCGCGAGCTGCGGCGATCCGGTCGACCGCGACTCCGCCGACCAGCAGGGCCACCAGGGAGACGGCGGCGATGATGAGGCGGCGCCTGGTCCGGGGCGGGGGGCTCACGTACGTGGAGCCGTCGCCGTAGTAGGGCTCGCCGACGTACGCCTCGTCGGGGTGGGACTGGTACATGGTTCTCCTCTTCGAGTGGTGCAGGGGGAAGTGCGCCTATGCGGCGTCGCCCTCGGGCCGGACGAGCCCGTGGACGCATGCTGCGGCGCTGTCGCCGGCCACGCCCATAGCGATCAGGGCGGCGGTCGCGGTGCCGGTGCCGTCGTCGCTCCAGACCCCGCTGTTCACGCAGTCCAGAAGCCCTAGCAGGTGCCCCTCCAGTGCCCGGGTCAGTACGACCGGGGGGACGCTGGTTTGGAAGACTCCCTGTCGTTGCCCCCGGCCGATGATCGCCTCCGCCATGTCACGCGCCGGGGCGAGGACTTCAGCGAGCCGATCGGCCCCGAGGTCCTGGGGGGCGAGGCGCAGCAGGATCCGGTAGCGGTCACCGACGGGCCATACGGCGAGGACGAAGCGCGCCAGCTCCGTGACGGCATCCGCCACCGGCACCCGAGGGACCGAGACCGCCCGCCGCAACGCCTGCGTGGCCTCCTCCACCAACCCCTCCACCAGTGCGGCCCGGCCGTTGAAGTGGCCGTAGACCGTACGGCGCACCACACCGGCAGCCTCGGCGATGTCACCGAGGCTGCTGTCGGGGTCGCGGCCGAGTTCCTGCCGGGCCGCTTCGAGGATGCGGGCCCGGGTGAGCAGGGTTCGGCTGCGCTCCGGGGTGGTGGTGACGGGTGGGTGGGCCATGTCGGACCTCCGATGGACGGGGAGGGCAACTCGATAGTTGCACATCAACGGGCAATAAACTAGTCTGCACGTCGATGGGCAATTAAGCGCCCCCTCTTCCCTTCCCTGCTGCCGAGGAGCCCGACCGTGCCGCTCTTTGTGAAGACCCCCGTCGAGAAGATGACCGAGCCCTATCCGCGCCGCTGGTGGGCCCTGCTGGTGCTGTGCCTGAGCCTGCTGATCGTGGTCATGGCGAACACCTCGCTGATCGTGGCCGCCCCGGACATGACGAAGGACCTGGGGCTCGGCAGCAGTGACCTGCAGTGGGTCATCGACGGCTACACCGTCCCCTACGCCGCGCTGATGCTCGTGCTCGGCGCGATCGGCGACAAGTACAGCCGCCGCGGCGCCCTCATCCTGGGGCTGCTGATCTTCGTCGGCGGTTCGGTGATGGGCGGCCTGGTCGACGAGACGAGCCTGGTCATCACCGCCCGCGCGATCATGGGTGTCGGTGCCGCCGTCGTCATGCCGGCCACGCTCTCGCTACTGGTCGCGATCTTCCCGCGCGCCGAGCGCGCCAAGGCGATCACCGCCTGGTCCGCCACCTCCGGTCTCGCCATCGCCGCCGGCCCCCTGGCCGCCGGCTGGCTGCTGGAGAACCACGCCTGGGGCTCCACGTTCCTGATGAACGTCCCGCTCGCGATCCTCGGTGTCGTCGGCGCGCTGCTGCTGGTGCCGCCGTCGAAGGCGCAGGGCATGGGCCGGATCGACTACGTCGGCGGACTGCTCTCGATCGCCTCGGTCGGCTCCCTGGTCTACGCGACCATCGAGGGCCCGCACTTCGGCTGGGGCGCCGGCCCGATCACCGCGGCCGTCGTCGCCGGAGTCGGTCTCCTCGCCTTCGTCGCCTGGGAGTTGAGGCACCCCAACCCCATGCTGAACGTCCGCAAGTTCACCGAGCGCCCCTTCAGTGGCTCCATGCTCGCGGTGCTGTTCTTCTTCTTCGGCACCTTCGGCTCGATCTACTACTCCACCCAGTTCCTGCAGTTCGTCCTCGGCTACGACGCCCTGGAGACCGGCATCCGTCTGCTGCCGCTGGCCGGGGCGGTGTTCGTCGGCGCCGCCGTCACCGGCAGGCTGGCCCCCAAGCTGGGCGTGAAGATCGTGGTCGGCACCGGCATGGTGATCGGCACCGCGGGCGTCTTCCTGCTCACCCGGATCGAGTCGGGCTCGACCTACACCGACTTCCTGACGCCGCTGCTGCTGCTCGGCTTCGCCATCGGACTGAGCCTGTCCCCCGCCACCGACACCATCATGGGCTCCTTCCCGGAGGACGAGCTGGGCGTCGGCGGCGGCGCCAACGACACCGCCCTGGAACTGGGCTGCGCCCTGGGCATCGCGATCCTGGGCTCGCTGCTGGCCACGTCCTACAAGGACAGGCTGACCGACCTGGTCGGCGGCCACCTCCCGGCCTCGGCCCTGGACACCGCGAAGGACTCCGTCGGCGGCGGTGTCGCGGTCGCCGAGCAGGTCGCCAAGAACCCCCAGGGCGGCGCCGAACAGGCCCAGACCCTGCTCGGCGCGGTGCACGAGTCCTTCGCCCACGCCATCGCCCACACCAGCCTCATCGGCGGCATCATCATGGCCGCCGGAACACTGATCGTCATCGCCGTCCTGCCCGGCCGCAAGCACACCAGCAAGCACGGCGAGGACGCAGCGGCGCGGACGACCGAGGACCAGACCGAGACCGTGGACGCCTGAGCCTCGTACACCGGAGGCCGGAACCCCAATTCCGGCCTCCACCACCCGAGAACGGGCCGTGCCTTGAGCGGCACACGGCCCCGGACGGTGCCGGGAGGA
>NZ_JBEYVC010000327.1:0-4068 GCF_040643855.1 Streptomyces sp. NPDC047072
CCCCAGCCACGCCAGCAACTGCGTCGCCGACGGACCCGACTGCACATGCGTCATGTCCAGCACCCGCACACCACCAAGCGCCAACGTCATGTTCGCCACCTCATCCCTGCGTCGTCGTGTGTACGTCGGTGCCTCACGGCATCAGCTGGTACTCGGGGAAGTTGCCGGGCAGCCGCTCGTCGGCGGGTCCCTGAGTGACGGCGCGCACGAGGAGTTCGCCGCCGACGAAGGCGCCGCGCCAGGAGGCGCCGAACCCGCCGAACAGTTCGTCCCGGTCGCCGCGGGAGCGCGGTGTGCCGTGTCCGACCTTGAACGCGCGGATCTGCGGGGCGAGTCGGTCGAAGGTCGCCCGGTCGTCGGTGGACAGGGTGGCGACCAGCGCGCCGTTGGAGGCGTTCATCGCGGCGAGCAGTTCCGCTTCCGTGTCGACCAGGACGATGGTGTCGACCGGGCCGAAGGGTTCGGCGTGGTGCAGGGGTGAGGAGGGGGGCGGATTGAGGAGCGTGACCGGTTGGACGTACGCCGAGGTGTCCTGGCCGGGCAGGAAGCGGGCGTCCGCCTCGCTGCCGCGGTGCACGGGCACGGCTCCGCGGTCGATGGCCTCGGCGACCTGGTCGCGCAGTTCCTTCGCCTTGGCCGCGTTGATCACCGGGCCGAAGTCGAGGGAGGGGTAGGGG
This sequence comes from Streptomyces sp. NPDC047072, assembly GCF_040643855.1. Taxonomy (NCBI): domain Bacteria; kingdom Bacillati; phylum Actinomycetota; class Actinomycetes; order Kitasatosporales; family Streptomycetaceae; genus Streptomyces; species Streptomyces sp. NPDC047072. The sequence goes on from NZ_JBEYVC010000327.1 coordinate 678, forward strand.
TCGTCGGGGTTGTCGACGGCGAGCGGGTGTCCGAGGCGCAGGGTGCGCACGGCGGGGAGGTAGGCGGCCAGGAACTCGTCGAACAGCTCGCGCTGGACGACGAAGCGCGGGTAGGCGGTGCAGCGCTGCTTGCCGTAGTCGAAGAGCTTGGGGATGACGGCGGTGAGCGCGTCCCAGTCGGTGTGGTTCCAGATGCCCCAGGTGTTGAGTCCTTCCTGTTCGAGTACGTGTCGCTTGCCGAGGTCGGCGACGGCGGTGGCCACGGCGGCGCCGGTGTCGCGGCCGCCGACGAAGGAGACGCAGCCGATCTCGGGCGCCCGCACCAGCGCCTCGGACAGCTCTCCCCCGCTGCCGCTGACGAGGGTGACGGGAATCCCCTCGCGGGCGGCGAGCGCGCAGGCCAGGGTGAGACAGGCGACGCCGCCGTCGGTCGGGGTCTTGGCGATGACCGCGTTGCCTGCCAGTGCCTGGACCAGCATTGCGTGAACGAGCACGCTCATCGGATAGTTCCAGCTGGCGATGTTGGACACCGGGCCGTCCAGCGGGGCCCGGCCCTCGACCATGGGTTCGATGCCGTCGACGTACCAGCGCACGCCGTCGATGGCGCGGTCGACGTCGGCCTGCGCGAGCCGCCACGGCTTGCCGATCTCCCAGACGAGCAGCAGCGCGAGGAGTTCGCGGTGCTGGGTGAGGGCGTCGAGGGTGGCGGCCACGCGGGCCCGGCGCTCTTCGAGGCGGATGTGGCGCCAGGCGCGGTGCTGGTCGAGGGAGGCGCGGACGGCCCGGCGGGCGATTTCCCGGCTCAGGCGCGGCGGGCCGGCGATCGGGGTGCCGTCGACGGGGCTGATGGCGGGCAGTGCCCGGCCGTCGGGCCGCCAGGCGGAGTCCCAGAGGTTGAGGACGCGGTCGTCGCGGAAGGCCTCGGGGGCGACGGCGAGGCAGCGCTGCCAGGCGTCGACCCAGGAGGTACCGGACTTCAGCGTGAGTCGGGTGGAGTCGAGGGTGGTTGTCATGCGATATCTCCGCTCTCGGTGCACAGTCGGGGGCGGGGCGTTGGGGGAACGCAACGGACGGTTCCGCGGACGCGTTGCGTGGTTCGGGTCAGGCCTGAGGGACCTATGTCTGAGGGGCCTTGCGAACGGTGTCCAGTCGGGTGAGCACGAGGCGGGCCGTCTCGGTCGGGGTGTCGCCGACCCGGACGCCGACGGCCTCCAGCGCCTTCTTCTTCGCCTGGGCCGTGCCCGCGGAGCCGGACACTATGGCGCCGGCGTGGCCCATGGTCCGGCCCTCGGGCGCGGTGAAGCCGGCGATGTAGCCGACGACGGGCTTGGTGACGTGCTCGTGGATGTAGGCGGCCGCCCGTTCCTCGGCGTCGCCGCCGATCTCCCCGATGAGGACGATCAGTTCGGTGTCGGGGTCGTCCTGGAAGGCGGCCAGGCAGTCGATGTGGGTGGTGCCGACGACGGGGTCGCCGCCGATGCCGACGCAGGTGGAGAAGCCGATGTCCCGCAGCTCGTACATGAGTTGGTAGGTGAGGGTGCCCGACTTCGACACCAGTCCGATACGGCCGGCCCGGGCGATGTCCGCCGGGATGATGCCCGCGTTGGACTGTCCCGGGGTGATCAGGCCTGGGCAGTTGGGGCCGACGATGCGTGTCCCCTTCTTCTTCGCGTACGAGGTGAAGGCGACGGAGTCGTGGACCGGGATGCCCTCGGTGATGACGACGGCGAGACCGATCCCGGCGTCGACGGCTTCCACAACTGCCGCTTCCGCGAAGGCGGGTGGCACGAAGACGACGCTGACGTCGGCTCCGGTCGCCCGGATGCCGTCGGCGACCGATCCGAAGACGGGGACGACCCGGTCGTCGAAGTCGACGGCCTTGCCGGCCTTGCGCGGGTTCACACCGCCGACGACGTTCGTGCCGGCCGCCAGCATGCGCCGGGTGTGCTTCATGCCCTCGCCGCCGGTCATGCCCTGGACGAGGACCCTGGACTCCTTGGTCAGGAAGATGGCCATGTCCCGCTCCTTCAGCCGGCGTTGGCGAGTTCGGCGGCGCGGCGGGCGGCGCCGTCCATGGTGGTGGCCTGCTGGACGAGAGGATGGGCGTGCCCGTCGAGGACGGCCCTGCCGCGGGCTGCGTTGTTGCCGTCGAGCCGCACCACGAGCGGCTTGGTCAGCCGGACCTCGTCCAGTGCCCTGACGATGCCGTCGGCGACCGCGTCGCAGGCGGTGATCCCGCCGAAGACATTGACGAACACGGACTTCACGGCCGGGTCGGACAGGATGACCGTCAGCCCGTCGGCCATGACCTGGGCCGAGGCACCGCCGCCGATGTCGAGGAAGTTGGCGGGGCGGGCCCCGCAGCCGACGACGACGTCGAGGGTCGACATGACCAGCCCGGCGCCGTTGCCGATGACGCCGACCTCGCCGTCGAGCTTGACGTAGTTGAGGCCCTTCGCTGCGGCGGCGGCCTCCAGCGGATCGTCGTAGGAGAGACTCTCGTCGCCCCAACGGGTCCGCCGGAAGCGGGCGTTGTCGTCGAGGGTGACCTTGCCGTCGAGGGCGAGGATCCGTCCCTGACGCGTGCGCACGAGGGGGTTCACCTCGACGAGGACGGCGTCCTCGCGGACCAGCACCTCCCACAGTCGTACGAGAACGTCGACGATCTGCGGGGGCAGCCCGGCGGCCTCGGCAATCTCGCCGGCCTTGGCGGAGGTGACGCCCTCGCCGGGGTCGATCGGGACGCGGACGACCGCCTCCGGGCGAGCGGCCGCGACCTCCTCTATGTCCATGCCGCCCTCCGCCGAGGCGATGGCGACGAAACGGCCCGCGGCGCGGTCGAGGACGTAGGCGACGTAGAACTCGGCCTCGATGTCTACTGGTTGGGCCAGCATGACCTTGCCGACCCGGTGTCCCTTGATGTCCATGCCGAGGATCCGGTCCGCCGTCCGCTCGGCCTCGGCCGGGTCGGCGGCGACCCGCACCCCGCCCACCTTTCCCCGGCCCCCAGTCTTGACCTGCGCCTTGACGACGGCGCTGCCGCCCAGCCTGCGGGCGATCTCCCGGGCCTCCTGGGGCGAGTCGGTGACCTCCGCCCGCGGCACGGGGATCCCGTGTTCTTCGAAAAGCGCCCGGGCTTCGTGCTCGTACAGGTCCATGCTTGGGCTCCCGTCTCAAAGTGCACGACTCAAAAGTGCTGCACGCCCCCTGGACATCACCCATCGGATGCGGGATAACAATCTTCATACAGTATTCGTCGACTGTATGCAATGTGCCAAACATGCCCGTGAGGTGATCCGTGACGAGGTTGGCGCTTGGTGGTGTGCGGGTGCTGGACATGACGCATGTGCAGTCGGGTCCGTCGGCGACGCAGTTGCTGGCGTGGCTGGGT
>NZ_JBEYVC010000328.1:0-4001 GCF_040643855.1 Streptomyces sp. NPDC047072
CGGCATCCAGCTGCCCCTGCGCGACCTGCTCACGGCGACCACCGTCGCGGACGCGGCGGGTCGGATCGCGAAGCTCCTCTCCCCCTCCTCCGACGAACTGCCGTATCCGTTACGGACGTTGTCCGCCACCGGCTCCGGCACCCCGCTCTTCCTCCTGCACGCCGCCGGCGGCACCACCGACGTCTACCGGGCGCTCACCGAACGGCTCGGCGGGGAACGGCCGGTGTACGGGCTGGAGCGGCTGGAGGACGCCCTCACCGTGGCCGACAAGGCTCGCCGTTACGCCGAGGCCGTCATCGCCGTCCACCCCGACGGGCCCTTCCTGCTGGGCGGTTGGTCCTTCGGCGGGTTCGTCGCCCAGGAGACGGCACGTCAACTCACCTTGTCCGGGCGGGAGGTGGAGCTGGTCGTGCTCCTGGACTCCGTACGGCCGCTCCCGCTTCCCGGGGTCACGGCGGCCGACCGGGTCCGGGCCCACTTCGCGGGGTTCGCCCGGCACGTCGAGGAGACGTACGGGGTCCGCCTGGAACTGCCGTACGACGAACTGCTCGCGCTGGACGACGAGGGTGAACGGATCGACGCCGTGCTGGGGATCCTGCGCTCGCGCGGCGGAGTTCCGGCCGCCGCGCTGGAGCACCAGCGCTCCTCCTACCTGGACATGCGGATCGGCGAGGCCCACCGGCCGGGCCGCCACGAGGGGCGGGTGGTGCTCTACCGGGCCACCGAGCCCGCGCCGCACACCGTGCGCGACCCCGCCTACGAGCGGGACGACGAGACGCTGGGCTGGGACGAGGTGTGCCCGCGCCTGACCGTCGTGCCGGTGAGCGGGCACCACCTGTCGCTGCTCGACGCACCGCACGTCGACGAGATCGCCGCCCATCTGCGGCGGGAGCTCGCCGAAGGGACCCGCCGACCGTGATCCGAGGAGAGCCGCCATGCCCCAGCACATCCCCGCAGTGTCCCGCCGCACGCTCGCCAAGGCGGCGGCCGCGACCGGTCTCGCCGCCCTGTTCGGCGCCCGCGCCACCACCGCGCGAGCCGCGGACGGCCTCGGGCCGCGCACCTTCGACGTGTCCGTGGCCTCGGCCGCGCTGGGCGCGAGCGCACCGGTCCGGCTGATCCTGCCGTCGTCCTTCACCGCGCAGCCCACCCGGACCTACCCCGTCCTGTACCTGCTGCACGGCGCCCACGACGACTACACGTCGTGGACCCGGGAGACGGACATCGTGGCCTTCACCGAGGGCCGGGAGCTGATCGTGGCGATGCCGGACGCGGGCCCCACCGGCATCCCCACCCACTGGCGCAGCGGACCCGACTACGAGACCTTCCAGCTGACGGAGGTCCCGGCGCTGCTCGCCCGCGACTACCGGGCGAACGGCGTACGGGTCGTCGCGGGCGTGTCGACGGGCGGCTACGGCGCGATGGCGCACGCGGCCCGGCATCCGGGCGTGTTCACCGCGGCGGCCTCCTACAGCGGGATCCTCGACACCACCGCGCCCGCCGTCCCCTCGCTCATGAACGCCATCGTGACGCGCGAGAACCTGGCGGCCGACTCGCTCTGGGGCAACCCGGTGCTGAACCTGCTGACCTGGCTCGACTTCAACCCGAGGTCCCGCGCGGCCGGGCTGCGGGGCACCGCGCTGTATGTGTCCAGCGGGAGCGGGCTCGCGGGCGGCATCGGCGACTGGCTGCCGGAGGCGCTGGAGAGCGCCCTGTGGCCGTCCGCGCACAGCTTCACCGACACCCTCGCCAGACTCGGCATCACCGCGACCACGCACTTCTACTCGGGGGGCGGTCACAGCTGGGAGTACTGGAAGCAGGAGTTCGTCACCTCGTGGCCGATGCTCGCCGGTGCGCTGGGGGTGCCTGAGTGATGTCGGTCCCGTCGGGGCACGGAACGGGACGCAGGGGTCGACCGTCCAACACGGGAGTCACCCCCCGTCCCACGGGTACCGCCCCGTGGGTGAGCCGTCTCCGGGTGAAAGGAGGGTCCACGGTGGCCACCCCCACCCCGCACGGCGCTCCGGAGGGGCTCGGAGCCTTCCCCGCGCCGCCCGGCCTGGCCGAGCTGCTGCGGGCCCAACTCGAGGCCGTGGCCGACGAGGTGGAGGAGGAGGTACGCCGCGAGGTCCCCGAGTACGCGCGTCCGGCCGACGGCACCTACCGCGCACACCTCAGGGCCGGGGTGGTGCAGGCGCTGACCCTGTTCGTCGACCACATCGCCGACCCGCGCGGACGGTGGGACGCGATCGCGGCGACGTACTACGAACTCGGCCGCGGCGAGGCCCTGGAGGGCCGCAGCCTGGACGCGCTCCAGTCCGCGCTGCGGGTCGGGGGGCTGCACGCCTGGCGGCTGATGGGCCGTACGGCGGAGGAACTCGGCCTGGACTCCTCGGTGGTGGCGGCCCTCGGTGAGCTGGCCTTCCGTACCGTGCACGAGGTCGCGGAGGCGGCCGCCGCCGGGTACGCGGAGGCCCGCTCGCAGAACACGGACGAGCTGGAGCGCAGACGCCGGCGGCTGCTCGATCTGCTGCTCGGCGAGGGGCCGGTGGCCCTGGCCGCGGTCCAGGACCTGGCGCACGGGGCCCGGTGGACGGTGCCGCGGCAGGTCGCGGTCGTCGCGCTCGCGGCCACCGCGGAGCAGCGGGAGGAGGAGCGGCCGCTGGCCGCCGCGGGCGCGCTGGTGGACATGGAGTCGCGGCCGCCGCGCATGCTGATCCCGGACCCGGAGGGCTCGGGCCGGTTCGGGGGCCGCGCCTTCTCGCTCGCGTTGCGCGGGCGGCCGGCGGCGATCGGGCCGACGGTGCCGCTCGCCGAGGCCGCCCGGTCGCTGCGCTGGGCCGCCCGGGCGCTGGGGCTGATGGGCCGGGGGATCCTCCCCCGCCAGGGCGTGGTGCGGTGCGCCGACCATCTGTCGACGCTGCTGCTGCACAGCGACGAGCCGATCCTGGACCAGCTGCGCTCCCGGGTCCTCGCCCCGCTCGACGCGGTGTCGGAGGGGCAGCGCGGGCGGCTCGCCGAGACGCTGCTGGCGTGGCTGCTCAGCGGCAGCAATGTGCCCGACGTCGCCGCCCGGCTCCATGTCCATCCGCAGACGGTCCGCTATCGGCTGCGGCAATTGGACAAGGTGTTCGGTGAGACGCTGCACGATCCCGCCACCCGGCTGGATCTGATTCTGGCACTCACCACAGAACAAAAGAACGAGGAATTCCTTAATTCCCGTCCATAACACTCCGCAGCAGCAGGCGAATACGTTCGTGGCGTCCTTTTCCACAGGCGTTTCCATACGCCCCACCCGCAAAGGATCCCCATGCGTATTCGCTTGTTCCTCGCCGCGCTCTCGCTGGTCGGCGGGACCGGTGCGGCCGTCGTGTCGGCACCGACGGCGACGGCCGCGGCCTGCTCGGACATCGACGTGGTCGCCGCGCGCGGCACGTTCGAACCGGGCACGCTCGGTCTCATCGTCGGCGACCCGGTGTTCTCCGCCCTGCAGAAGAAACTGACGGGCAAGAGCCTGACCAGCTACCGGGTGAATTATCCCGCGGACCTCTCCCTCACCTCGGCCGCACAGGGCAACGCCGATCTGGTGAACCACGTCAACAGCCAGGCGTCGGCCTGTCCGAACCAGCGTTTCGTCCTGGTGGGCTATTCGCAGGGCGCGAACGTCGTCGACAACTCGATCGGCATCAGCAGCGCGGGGGCGGTGGTCGGCAGCCCGATCGTGGCGGAGATTCCGGCCGCGCTGGAGCCGAGGGTGGCCGCCGTGCTGCTGTTCGGCAACCCGATCCGGGCGATCGGCAAGAGCGTCACCGGCACGTACCAGAGTCGCACGATCGACTTCTGCGCCCAGGGGGACCCCGTCTGTGAGGCCGGTGGGGACGACACCCTGGCGCACCTCGGCTACACCAGCTCGGTCTTGTCGACGACCGACGCCCCGCGTTTGCGGCGCCCGGCGATGATCCGCTCGGGCCGCAGCAGGGTGCCGAGCAGACCGCGGATCT
>NZ_JBEYVC010000329.1:0-3987 GCF_040643855.1 Streptomyces sp. NPDC047072
GACAGCCGGTCTTCAGCGCGAAGTCCATGACGCAAGGGCGGGCTGCGCCGCACCCTTGCACCCCTCCCGTTCGGGCCCCCTTTTTTTCTATGGCCGGGAAGGGGAGGGCACTCTACGGCACCTCATCGCAATTGATGCCGCCCTGTTGCCGAGCGCGGGCCGTCCAACAGATTGACGGTTTCCGCAAGCCTTCCGACATTCGGAAAGTTTCCCAAATTCGCCCCCCCGGTAGCTCTTTTATCAGGTTGACCAACCCTCCCATTGAACGTAGATTTACCTATGTCGAGGAGGGCGGGACGAAGAAATGGCAACCGCCCGCATAAATCGCCATCGATAAACAGATGTACTTGTTGAATCGCTCCTTGAAAACTCCACAGTGCGCTTTATCTAATCCGTAGAACATTGACGTTATTTGACGGAACCGAATTCCGAAGGAGGCAGGGCAAGGCCTCCTGGAACCCACGCTGCGGAATGGAGTCACTCAGGTGACCGAAAACGAAATCCCGATTTCCATGACCACCCTCGCCGTCGCCATCCGAGAAGGTGCACAGGTCGAGTCGAACAACAACCTGGGCAAATCCGTCGTGTTCATCCTGCCCAGTTCCGGAGACGAGGTGACGGTGTGGCCCGGCCCCGACAAGCCCCAGCCGACCTCCCCTCTCGTCCTGCTCTGGAACCGCCGGTCGTCGCAGGGGGCGAACATCGCACACGGTGAACTGCCCTGGACCAGCGACCCGAAGCCGCTCGTAGACTGGGCGATCGCCATGGCCTACTCGGTCGGCGAGATCGGCCCCCAGTACGCACCCGTCCTCGCCACGCTGCGCGAGCACGGCGTGGTCGGCGACATCGTCTCCGTCCAGGGAGTCGGCTACCTGATCCACGTCCCGCTCCCGGACTCCACGTACCTGACCATCGGGGGCGACGAAGGTCTGCCCAGCCAGGCCGACCAGGTCGAGAACTGGCACGTGCAGCACGAGGGCCCCGCCGAGCACATCGGGGTCATCTACCACGGCTCCGAGTTCCTGCGGATGGTCGGCGCGACCCAGCGCTACCTCCAGGCGACGGCGACCCGCTACGGCAGTCACCACCCGCTCGGCGCCCCGGTGGACGGCGAGCAGCCGGACGGCCCGGACAAGCTCTACGGCCTCCTCTCCGACCTGTCCGAGTTGCGCCGCGTCGACCACACGGCCCCCGGCGGAGCCCTCGTAACCGTCTTCGACGCCGACGGCTACGACGGCGCCACCATCAGCGTCCCGGCCGAGGTCGTGACCCGCCTCTGCCGCGTGCTCACCGTCGAGAAGAGGGTTATCGAGACCTACGGCGGCTAACAGCCGACACACCTCCCCAACGTGCCTGGCCCGGAGGGCAACCGGGCCCGGCACGTACGAACCCGCAACCACGGATGCACACATGACCACGCGTATTCCCCGAGCTCACAACCACTGGCACCTGGCGCTCACCGGCTATACGAGACCGACCGAACCGGCCCAGCTTCCCGACCGCATCGAGGCGGTGCCTCTGCTGTGGGCTTCCCCGCCCTGGCTGGCGACCTGGAGCACGGCAGGTCCACGGCTCTCCGCGCAGGCCGAGGACCCGCGCACTCGTGTCGCCCGTCTTGTGGAGGCCGAACTCGGCGCCGCTTCCGCCTGGGACCTGATCCGCGAAGCACGGAGCCGCACCTTCGAGTTGGTCGCGGTCGAGAACGTCATCGAGACCGCGGTCTGGCTCACGTCGCAGAACCGCAGCGAGTAACCGCACCGCAGCTTTCCATCGCGTCGGGTCCGGAGGGCAAACCGGGCCCGACGCGTCCAGGGACCCACACACGCAGGAAGAGCATTTGAGCCTCACATTCACCGACATGTATGCGGGCGCGGGCGGCTCCAGTACCGGCTTGGTCAATGCCGGACTCGAACTGAGACTCGCTGCCAATCACTGGCAAGTCGCGGTCGATACTCACACCGCCAATCATCCCGACGCCGAGCATCTCTGCGCCGAGATGGAGTACTACGACATGAGGCGCCTCCCGAGGACTGACATCCTCTGGGCGAGTCCCATCTGTACGGAGATAAGCCCCGCCGGGGGTCGTCCCCGGACCAAGGGGCAAGTGGACGACGAAGAGTGGAAGGCGCTCCCGGACAAAGCGTTCGTGCGTACGAGGGCCACCGCATTCGAAGTCATCCGTGCCGTTCAACTCCACCGCTATAAAGCCGTATTGGTGGAGAACGTCATCGAATTCGCCACCGACTGGGAGCTGTTCGACTGGTGGCTGGCTGGAATGGTGCAGCTGGGCTACAACTACCAGATCGTCTGTGTCTCGTCGGCACACGTCGGGGACGCGTTCAATACCCCCGCAGCGCAGTGGCGCGACCGGCTCTACATCGTTTTCACGAAGGTCGGGGTCCGTCTCCCGGACGTGAAGCCGACCCCCCTCGCGTACTGCGGTGTCTGCGAAGAGGACGTACACGCGATGCAGACCTGGCGCCCGCCCCGCAAGCCCCGCAAGGGCCAAAAGCCCCGGCGGAGCGGAGTCGGCAAGTACGGCGTGCAGTACGACTACACGTGCTCCCGCGGCCACGGGAAAGTGGAGCCGTACGTCCAGCCCGCGTCATCCATCATCAACTGGGAGGACCAGGGCATTCGCATCGCAGACCGCCACGAGCACGGACTTGACCCACTGGCCGAGACCACCGTTGCTCGTATCGAGGCGGGACTGGCGATGTTCCCCCACGACCCCTCCGTTCTGACCCTGAACCACAGCGGCCACGACGGACGGGCCTTCCGGCCGGACACGGCCCCGCTGCCGTCCCGGTGCGCGAAGATCGGGGAAGGGCTGCTCCTTCCGCCCGGGGTGTTCCGACACGCCACGTCGTCGCCGGACCTGGCGGCCCCGCCATTCGTCATCGAACTGCGCAACCACGGCAAGGCCCGGAAGATCGACCGGCCGCTGTCCTCGGTCACGGCGGGCGGCAATCACCATGCATTGATCATCCCGTACCGCAAGGGCGCGAAGGCCAAGCCGACGTCCGAGCCCCTGCACACCCTCGCCACGCACGACTCGGCCGGTCTGCTGCGGCAGGCGGCACGCATCGAGGACTGCCGCTTCCGGATGCTGAAGTGGCGCGAGCAGATGAACGCCCAGCGCTTCCCGCCCGGCTACATCGTCACGGGCACCAGCGACGCCGCACGGACGGTCCAGGCCGGAAACGCGGTGAGCGTCAACGTCGCGCAGTGGCTCGGCAAGTGCGTGGCCGCCGTTCTCTAACTCCGGGTGGGGCCGCCCCATGGCGGCCCCACTCCTTCCCATCAGCCGGGCCCGGAGGGCAAACCGGGCCCGGCGCCCACATCTTCAGGAGCGCCCTATGGACTACCTGGATCCCCGGTACGAAGCCCGCGCACGCGTCGCCCGCACCGTCCAGCACAGCCGCACCGACCGAGCCACGATCCGGCTCCTGCTCACCCGGGGCGTCCTGCCCCGCATGACCCGCTCCCGGCCCACCGAATCACCGTGGATGGAAGTGACGTTCACCCACGACGCCACCTCCGGCCGCTGGTTCAACACCTACGTGCGCCACGGGCACAGCGTCCGCTTCAACCTCCTGCCGCTCAGTCGGGTGCCCGCCGTCCTCGCGGCCGTCGGCGACAGCCCTAACAGCGAGGAAGCCGCCTTCCACGACCCGGCCGACTTCCAGGGCGACGCCGCCCGGTGGCTGGACCAGCAGACAGCAGGTCTGCTGGGCGTGGTCGACAGCCGTCCTCTGCCCGGCTACAACGCGGAGGCCTCCGACACGCCGACCTACACCTCGGAGCTGTCCGGACGCTGGCAGGTGGAGGGCGTCGCTCTCCTGGAAGTGTCCGGCCCTCACCTGACGGCCGTGTGCAACCTGGAGACTCCTGGAGCGCGGATGGAGACCTTGCGGGACATTCTCGACGCTGCGGCCCGCGGTGTCCTCCCGCCGGCGGACGGCGCCACGACCGTCGTGGCGCAGC
>NZ_JBEYVC010000330.1:0-3963 GCF_040643855.1 Streptomyces sp. NPDC047072
GGAGTGGTCCGCTTCCTGCTCGCCGCCGGCGCCATCGGCATGCTCTTCAAGGAGAACGCCTCCATCTCCGGCGCCGAAGTCGGCTGCCAGGGCGAGGTCGGCTCCGCCTGCTCCATGGCCGCCGGAGCCCTCGCCGAAGTCCTCGGCGGCTCCCCCGAACAGGTCGAGAACGCCGCCGAGATCGGCATGGAACACAACCTCGGCCTCACCTGCGACCCCGTCGGCGGACTCGTCCAGATCCCCTGCATCGAACGCAACGGCATGGCCGCCGTCAAAGCCGTCACCGCCGCACGCATGGCCATGCGCGGCGACGGCACCCACAAGGTCTCCCTCGACAAGGTCATCAAGACCATGAAGGACACCGGCGCCGACATGAGCGTCAAATACAAGGAGACCGCCCGCGGCGGACTCGCGGTGAACATCATCGAGTGCTGAGGAAAGTCTCGTTCCGCTTGTGACGAGACTCATCTTCACGGAAAAACCACAAGCGTGATAGAAGGTTCCACAGGGGCGCATCAGGTGCTGTTCCGCATCTGGGCGATATCTCACTCTTTGCAGAGACAAGTGGGGAACCATGACCGCGTCGGCCGACGGCACCGTCATACCGCGGTCCCGTCGGGCCGCCCGGCTGGTGCGGCGGCAGGCCGCCTGGAGACCGGGGTTCCTGTCCTTCACGGTCACGGCGGTACTCGCCCTGGCCTTCTCGGCCTCGCTGTACTCGCCCAAGGCGACACTCATGGGCTGGGTCGTGACGGTGCTGTGGACGCTGCCCGTGCTCGGCTCGTTCGTCGGCATCACCGGCGCCCTGCTGACCCACCGCCGGGTCGGCCGCCAGCGGGGCTGGACCAGCGCGGCACCCGCCCGCGAGGACCGGCTCGTCGTGCTCGTCCCCACCATCGGCCGGCACGACACGTACCCCGCCCTCGAACGCTCCGTCCTCTCGTACTGCGAGTTCCTGCCGGACTGGTTCCCCCGCCTGCGCGTCGACATCCTCACGGAGCAGGGCTGCGAGGCCGCCGACCGCATCGACGCCCTCGCCGCGACCAGCCCCTCCCTGATCCGCGTGGTCACCGTGCCGAAGGCGTACCGCACCCCGAAGGGCACCCGCTTCAAGGCCCGCGCCAACCACTACGCCCACGAACTGCGCATCGCCGAGGGCGAGGCGCTCGACGACGTCTGGGTGCTGCACATGGACGACGACACCGGCGTGGGCCCCGACACCGCCGAGCAGCTCGCCCGGTTCGTCAACGCGCAGCGGCGCGCGGGCCCCGAGGGCAAGCACCTCGCCCAGGGCATGCTGACCTATCCGCGGGAGAACGCCGTCAACCGGCTGACCTGGCTGGCCGACGCGATCCGTCCCGCCGACGACATCGCCCGGTTCGCCGTCCTCACCGGCGGCGGCACCCCGCTGGTCGGGCTGCACGGCGAACTCCTGCTGCTGCGGGCGTCGGTGGAGGCCACCATCGGCTGGGACTTCGGCCCCGACTCGATCTGCGAGGACGCCCACCTGGCCCTGGTCTTCGCCAGCCGGTACAAGGGTCGCAGCGACTGGTTCTCCGGCCGCAGCTACGGCGCCTCGCCCGCCACCATGCGGGACTTCCTCAAGCAGCGCGAACGCTGGTCGTGGGGCCTGGTGGCGCTCGCCTTCAACCGGGAACTGCCCCGGCGCTCCCGGGCCCTGCTGATGTACAGCGTGACGACCTGGGTGCTCGGACCCTTCCAGCACGTCGGTGTCGTGCTGGCGGTCGGGGCGCTCCTCGGCGACCTCAACACCTCGCCGGTCACCCCGTGGATCCTGCCGTTCTGGGCGGTGACCATGGGCTACGCGGTGTGGATGTACTGGGAGGGCCTGAAGATCAACGCCTCGGTGTCGTCCGGCGGCCGTCGCCTGTGGTGGGAGCCGGTCGCCGTGGTCGCCCTGATGCCGTTCTTCGCCCTGTGGGAGGCGGTCGGCTCGTTCAAGGGGCTGCTGCGGTGTCTGCGCGGGGTGGAGAACCAGTTCGTGGTGATCGCGAAGCCGGCCTGACACCGATGCGCGCACGACTTCGACACCTCCTGGTCCTTCTCGTCGCCCTGGTGACGGCCGGGTGCGGACCTTTCGGTACGGCGGTCTCCCGCTCCTCGTCGTCCCCGTCCCCCGCCCCGGAGACCACCGCCGCGCCGGCGAAGGTCTCCCGGCCGTGGCAGCCCGGCGACCCGCAACTCGGGGCGCAGATCCTCTGGTACGCCTACTCCGGCGAGACCGACACGGCCGTACGCACCCAGGCGCTGCGGCTGGTCGACCACATGGTCGCCCTGAACATGAACGCGGTCGCCGTCTCCTTCCCCTTCTCGACCGCCGGCCCCACAGCCGACCGCGTCCGCGCGACGGCCGCCACCCCCTCCCCCCGGCAACTGGCGATCCTCCTGGACACCGCCGCGGCCGCCGGGCTGCGGATCACCCTGCGCCCACTGCTCGACGAACGGACCCTGGTCGCCGCGGACCCCCTGGCCTGGCGCGGCTCCCTCGCCCCCGCCGACCGGGCCGCCTGGTTCCGCTCGTACGGGGCCTTCCTCGCGCCGTACCTCGAACTCGCCGCCCGCCACCACGTCCGTACGGTCGTGGTCGGTGCCGAACTGACCTCGCTGGAGGACGATCCGCGCTGGCGGGACCTGCTGACGACGGCGCGCTCGCTCTTCCCCGGCGAGTTGTCCTACGACGCCAACTGGGACGACTACGTCTCCCGGCACGTGCCCGTGCCCGTGGACCATCTCGGCGTCGACGCCTACTTCCCGCTCACCGGGCTCGGTGACGACGCCTCCGTCGCGGACCTCGTCGCCGGCTGGCAGCGGTGGCTGGACCGCAAGAGCACCGGGAAGCTGCCGCGGATCGTGCTGAGCGAGGTCGGGATCGTGGCCTCGGGGGGTGCCTACCGGCACCCGGCGGTCTGGAAGAGCGACGGGCCGCTCGACACGACGGTGCAGCGCCGGTGGTTCGAGGCGGCGTGCCAGGTGGCCCGGGACCGTGACATGGCCGGGCTGTACTGGTGGAACCTCGACTTCCACGCGGATCCCGGCGCGGCCGACCCGCGCACCGACCCCCCTGCCTCCTTCCTCAGCCGCCCCGCCGAGTCAGTGATCGCCTCCTGCTTCCGGGCGTGGCCGAGATGAACGAAGAGCGCGCGGAGTTCCCGCCGAGGTACTCGGACGACCGGCACCGGCAGGGGACATGGGATCCGTGGGGCGTACCGCGACAGCGGCGACAGGAGGCCGGGGGGACCGAGCCCGCGCCGGTTCGGACCATGCCGCTCCGGGTCGTCTCCGTGCCCCGTGTCCTGGTGGGTGCCGGTGTCCCGGCAGCCGGTCCTGAGGCCGAGGTCGCGGCCACGGCCACGGCCGAGGGGGCGGGGCAGCCCGCTCGCTTCGGTGCCGTGGACGGGCTGCGCGGTGTGGCCGTGCTGAGCGTGTTGTTGTACGACGCGGGCGTGGGCAGCCGTACGGCGTCCTGGGCCGGTGCCGGGTTCGAGGTGCTGCCGGTGGTCTCGGGGTTCCTGGCGACGCTGCCGCTGGTGCGGCGGGCGACGGCGACCGGCCGTACCGGTGCGGCCGGGTTCCTGGGCCGCCGGGTCAAGCGGCTGACGCCCGCGCTACTGCTGGTGACCGCCCTGACGCTCGGCTGCGCCTGGGCTCTCGGCGTGGCCCGCCCGGACCGGGAGATCCTCGGCCGGGCCCCCGCGGAACTCTTCGGCCTCACCGCGCTGTTCCTCCTCGTCTGGCCGCCGCTGCTGGCCCTCCTCGGTCTGCTGGCCGGACGCCGGCTCGCCGTGGTGACACCGGTCGCCGTGCTGCTCGGCGGGGCGGCGGCGGTCACCGCGCCCGCGGCACGACTCGGCACGCCGGACAGGCCAAGGTGCGGGTCGAACTCTCCTACGCCGAGGGCGACATGATGGTCCGGGTGGAGGACGACGGCGCGGGCCGGCCGAG
>NZ_JBEYVC010000331.1:0-3931 GCF_040643855.1 Streptomyces sp. NPDC047072
GCGGTGTCGTTGCGCACCACGTAGACGTGGGAGCCGGTGTCGGGGTTGGTGAGGTGGTAGACCTTCAGCCGCTCGTCGGCGGCCCGGACCGCGTCGGCGCGCGGTGTCCTCCGAGAGGGGCAGCAGCATCAGGGCCGTACCGAGGACGGCGCAGCCCGCGACCGCAGCGATCACCAGCCGGCCGTACAGCCGCGTACGGCGGTTCTCCTGTGGGGTGTCCATGGGGCCCACTGTGCGTCGGTACGACGATCACGCCGCGGTTTGCGGCAGCCGCCGCTGGCGGGGTTCACACCGATGGACCCGGGTGCGACGCTGTGATCATGAGCCGTATCGAAGCGCCCCGCGACGAGGCGACCGGCAACCTCGTCGACCGACTGCTGTCCGGTCTGCCCGCCGAGGCCGTCCTCACCGACCCGGACGTCACGCTCTCCTACGCCAACGACATGGCCAGCTTCTGCCCGGCCGGCACCCCCGCCGTGGTCGTCCTGCCGCGCACCGTCGAAGAGGTCCAGCACGTCATGCGCACCGCGACCGAGCTGCGTGTCCCGGTCGTCCCGCAGGGCGCCCGCACCGGCCTGTCCGGCGGCGCCAACGCCTCCGAGGGCTGCGTCGTGCTGTCCCTGACCAAGATGGACCGGATCCTGGAGATCAACCCGGTCGACCGCGTCGCCGTCGTCGAACCGGGCGTCGTCAACGCCACGCTCTCCCGGGCCGTGAACGAACACGGCCTCTACTACCCGCCGGATCCCTCCAGTTGGGAGATGTGCACGATCGGCGGCAACATCGGCACCGCCTCGGGCGGGCTGTGCTGTGTGAAGTACGGGGTCACCGCCGAGTACGTCCTCGGCCTGGACGTCGTCCTCGCCGACGGACGCCTGATGTCCACCGGCCGCCGTACGGCGAAGGGGGTCGCGGGCTACGACATGACCCGCCTCTTCGTCGGCTCCGAGGGCTCGCTCGGCATCGTCGTACGGGCGATCCTGGCGCTGCGCCCCAAGCCGCCCGAGCAGCTGGTGCTGGCCGCCGAGTTCGCCTCCGGGGCCGCGGCCTGCGACGCGGTGTGCCGGATCATGGAGGGCGGGCACGTGCCGTCCCTCCTCGAACTGATGGACCGTACGACCGTCAAGGCCGTCAACGACCTCGCCCACATGGGCCTCCCCGAGACCACCGAGGCACTGCTGCTCGCCGCCTTCGACACCACCGACCCGGCCGCCGACCTCGCCGCCCTCGGCGCGCTCTGCGAGGCGGCGGGCGCCACGCAGGTCGTCCCGGCCGACGACGTCGCCGAGTCCGAACTCCTGCTCCAGGCCCGGCGGTTGTCGCTCACCGCCCTGGAGGCGGTCAAGGGCACGACGATGATCGACGACGTGTGCGTGCCCCGCTCGCGCCTCGCCGAACTGCTCGAAGGGACCGAGCGGATCGCCGAGAAGCACCAGCTCACCATCGGTGTCGTCGCCCACGCCGGTGACGGCAACACGCATCCCACGGTCTGCTTCGACGCGGCCGACCCCGACGAGTCCCGGCGGGCCCGGGAGTCCTTCGACGAGATCATGGCGCTCGGCCTGGAGCTCGGCGGCACGATCACCGGCGAGCACGGCGTGGGCATCCTGAAGAAGGAGTGGCTGGCGCGGGAGATCGGGCCGGTGGGGGTGGAGATGCAGCGGGCGGTGAAGGCGGTGTTCGACCCGCTGGGGATCCTGAATCCCGGCAAGCTCTTCTGAACCCCCTGTGGGCTCACTCCCCGTCCGTCGACTCGTCGCTCGGCCACGGGTCGCGGAGCCACAGGTCGTCGGCCGGGGTGGGGGCCAGCAGCTCGGCGAGGCCGTCGTCGATGCCGAGCTGCTCCGCCTCAGAGCCCGGGGGGACCGCCCTCAGCGTGCGCTCCAGCCAGGCCGACACCTGCGCGGCCGGGGCCTCCAGGAGCGCGTCCCCGTCGGGGGAACTGAGCGCCATCAGGATGACGCTGCGCCCCGCGACCTTCGTCGGCCACACCCGTACGTCGCCGTGGCCGCACGGGCGGAACACCCCCTCCACGAGGAGTTCGCGGGCGAAGGTCCAGTGGACGGGGTGGTCGGAGCCGATGTGGAAGGCGACGTGGACGGCGAAGGGGTCGTCGCTGCGGTAGCTCAGCCTCGCCGGGACCGGGATGCTGCGCTCGGGGGACAGGATGAGCTTGAGCTCCAGTTCCCGCTCTACGACGGTGTGGTGCATGACCTGTGTCCTCTCTCGGGTGTCTCGCGCGGGGTCCTGTGGTGGGCCCGCACGAGGGAGAGGGGGCGGGGGGCCGAAGCATTACGCGGGTTCGCCGAACTTTTTTCCTCCGGTCGCGTGTGCCGTATCACGATCGTGCTCGAAAGGAGTGGGTCCGGTGGGACTGGCGGTGGGGGTTGCGCCGGTCTGATAGATGTGGGGTCCCTCCCTATTGACCCCCGAGCAGATACGGGACGACGGACATGAGCGCCCCAACCCCGGCCCCCGGTGACGACAGGCCCCGCGAAGGGTATTACCCGGACCCGTCCATTCCTGGATATGTCCGGTACTGGAACGGTGCCGCGTGGGTACCGGGCACGAGTCGGCCCGCCCCGACGGACGGCGAACCGCTGGCCTCTCCGGGAGGCCAGGCGGCGCCTGCCGCTCCGGTGTCGGTCGAGGAGACGGGCCCCCACTTCTTCGACGAGGACCCCGACGCCCACCAGGGCACCGGCCCCGAGCCCGCGGCAGCGTGGGGCGCCAACGCGTCCCACCAGGGGGGCTTCGGAGGCGACCAGGACCGGAGGGTGTCCTGGGGCGCACCGCAGGGGGCCGCGCAGGGCGGGCCGCAGGGTGGTGCCGGGCAGGGGCAGCCGCAGGGGGTCGCGCAGGGGCACGGCCAGGGCGGGCCGCACGGTGTGGCGCACGGCGGGTCCCACGGGGGTCCCCAGGGGGCCGATCCGCGGATCGCCGGGCCGGGTGCCGCCGGTGGGCGCGGTCCCGGTCAGCCCGATGGGCAGGCCGCTCGTGTCGACGGTACGGCGACGATTCCGCCCGCCGAGGCCGACGGTGACGACGTCTCGGGCACCCGTGTCTTCCGTCGTACCGGGGCGGGTTCCCGGCCGGCGGGCGCCGACGGCGTCCCCGGTCCCGGCGGCCCCATCGACGACCCCGGCACCATGACCTTCCGCGCGCTCTCCCCGCGCACGGGGCAGCAGTCCGGGGGGCCGGGGGCGCAACCGGGGAGCACACCCGGAACCATCCCCTCCGGCTCGGGCGCGCAGGCCGCGGGCGGCTTCCCGGGCCAGGGCGGTGCCGTGGCTCCGGGGGGCGACGCCCAGCAGGGCGGCCCCGGTGCAGGCGGAGCCCCTGGCGTCGGCGGGCAGCCCCACGGCGGCCCCGGCGCGCAGCCCGCGCACGGCTTCCCGGCGCAGGGCGGGGCCATGTCCTCGGGGGCCGGTGCGCCGCACGGCGGTCCCGGTGCGGCCGGCGCCCCCGGTGCGGGCGCACAACCCTCCGGCGGCCCCGCCAACCCCAACACCCCCGGCTTCGGTGCCGGTAAAGCCGCCGCCGAGCGGGCCACCGCCGCGCAGGCGGGCGGCGGCGGTGCCGTGGCCGGACCGGCGCCCACTCCCACGGCCCTCTCCGGCCCGCAGCAGGCGCCCCCGGCGTCCGGCCCGCAGGCGTCCGCGTCGGGCCCGCAGGCCGCCGCCCAGGGCACCGCCCACCAGACGGCACCCCCTGGCGTGCCCCACCAGCCCGGCGCCCCCGGCACAACACACCAACCCGGCACCCCCGGCACCCCGCACCAGCCCGGCCCTTCCGCCGCCCCGCACCAGCCCGGCACCCCCGCCACCCCCCAACCCCCCGTCACCGCCGTGGTGGTGACGGCGGGGGTGGGCGTGGCCGCCCCGGCCGTGGCGTACCAGGCGCCGACGAGCGCGGCCGTCGCGGCGAGACC
>NZ_JBEYVC010000332.1:0-3847 GCF_040643855.1 Streptomyces sp. NPDC047072
GGGATTCGACCAATCCGGCCCGCCCCCCACTCCGAATCCCCGAGCGTCAGGCAAGTTGGACTGAGGACGGACGGCATGACACCTATCTCCAAGGGCGGCTCGGGACGCAGGAGTCTCGCGACCCTCATCTGTGGTGCGCTGGCCGCCGGAGGGCTCGCAGCCGCCGGTGTGGCCACGCTGGAACCGGGGGCGGCCTCCGCCTCCAGTCACCGGGAGGCGCCCCTGATCTCGGGCGACCCCCAGTACGACAACACCGACCTGTACGCGTTCGTCAGCCCCGACAAGCCGGACTCGACGACGATCGTCGCCAACTGGATCCCCTTCGAGGAGCCGGGCGGCGGGCCGAACTTCTACCAGTTCGCCGACGACGCCCAGTACGACATCCACATCGACAACGACGGTGACGCGCAGGGCGACCTGCTGTACCGCTTCACCTTCAAGACGCACATCAAGAACAAGAAGTCGTTCCTGTACAACACGGGCGTGGTCGAGAGCCTGGACGACAAGGACCTCAACGTCACGCAGACGTACGACATCGAGCTCTTCAAGCTGAAGAACCAGAAGGTCCAGTACAAGACGAAGATCGCCGACGACATCCCGGTGGCTCCGTCGAACGTCGGCAAGGCCTCCATGCCGAACTACGAGAAGCTGCGCGACCAGGCGGTCTACAAGCTTCCCAACGACTCGACGTCCTTCGCCGGCCAGGCCGACGACCCGTTCTTCGCGGACCTGCGCGTCTTCGACCTGCTGTACGGCGGGAACCTCACCGAGGTCGGCAACGACACACTCAAGGGCTACAACGTCAACTCCATCGCCCTCCAGCTCCCGACCCACATGATCACCGAGTCGGAGCACCAGCCGATCGTCGGCATCTGGTCGACGACCCAGCGCAAGAACGCGCAGGGCTACTACTCGCAGGTCTCCCGCCTCGGCAACCCGCTGGTCAACGAGGTCGTCAACCCGCTCAAGGACAAGGACAAGTTCAACGCGTCCGCGCCCTGGGACGACGCGCAGTTCCTCAAGAACGTGACCAACCCGGAGCTGCCGAAGCTCATCGAGGCGATCTACAAGATCAAGGCGCCGGCCGAGCCGCGCAACGACCTCGTGGACGTGTTCCTGAAGGGTGTGAAGGGGCTGAACCAACCGCCCTATGTGCGGGCTTCGGAGGAGCTGCGCCTCAACACGTCCATCAAGCCCACCGAATCTCCGAAGCGGCTCGGTGTGCTTGATGGCGACAACGCCGGGTTCCCGAACGGGCGGCGGCTGACGGACGACGTCATCGACGCGTCGCTCCAGGTCGTCGAGGGTGAACTCGTGGGCTCGAAGAACGATCTCGGTGACGCGGTCGACAAGAACGACAAGTCCTTCGAGAAGTCGTTCCCGTACGTCGCGCTGCCGACCGAGGGGTCGCGGGGGCCGCTGGCCAAGGGGACGTCCGGTGGGAACGACGTCCGTAACCAGCTGGGGGACGCGTTGTCGCCGGCGGGTTCCTCCGGTGACCAGAACACCACGTTGATCGCGTCGTCCGCGGGGGCTGGTGCCGCCGGGATCCTGTTGATCGGCGGGGCGCTCATGTGGTGGCGGCGGATGCGGAGGCGTGCCTACTGAGGTGGGCCGTCGGGTCGTGTGGCGGGTGCGGGTGTGTGGGGGCTGGTCGCGCAGTTCCCCGCGCCCCTGAAAAGCCCTCGCGTGACCCCCTATTTGCTGGCGCGGCCTGCGCGTAACCATCCCCCACGGTGTGGGCCGCGCCGCCAGTTTCGATACTTGAGCTTCTGAGGAGAGGGCAATGTCCCGGCGTACGACCGACAGCGCTTCCGAGAGCGAGAACCCGGACACCGTCGAGCAGGAGAACGGCGAGTCGGGCGAGGACCAGCGCGTCGCTGCCGTACGACGTGTCGGAGAGGCCGGGCGGCGGTGGCGCGCCGCTCAACTCGCCGGGTGTGCCGTGTTGTTGGCCGTGGCGATGACCGGGGGGTCCATTGCCGTCGGGGCGTTCCGGGACGGGGGGAGTGCCACCGTCGCCCGGTCGGCGGCCGCGGTCGATCCCGGGCTCATGAACAGCGGCGACCTGGACGCGAGCATCGCCTCGGTCCAGGCCCATCTGCGGAACCAGCCCAAGGACTACGGCAGTTGGGCCACGCTCGGGCTCGCCTACGTCGAGCAGGCGCGGACCAAGGGCGACCCGTCGCGCTATCCGCAGGCCGAGCAGGCGCTGAAGCGGTCCCTGGAGCTGGAGCCGGACAACGAGCAGGGCCTGGAGGGACGGGCGGCGCTCGCCGCGGCGCGGCACCAGTTCACGGACGCGCTCAAGTACGCCGATCTGGCCCTGAAGCAGAACCCGTACAGCCAGCGGGCGCTCTCCTCCCGGATCGACGCGCTCGTCGAACTCGGGCGCTACGACGAGGCGTCGAAGGCGGCGGACCTCGCCGACAGCCGGCGCCCCGGCATCCCGGTCTTCACCCGCTACGCCTACGTCCACGAACTGCGCGGCGACGTCCGCACCGCCCGTGCCGTCCTGGAGCGCGCCCTGGACTCCGCCACCACCCCGGGAGACATCTCCTACGTGGCGACCGCGCTCGGCCAACTCGCCTGGAACCAGGGCGACTACGACACCGCGCTGACCGACTACGCCCGCGCCCTTGCCGCCGACGACACCTACCTCCCGGCGCTGGAGGGCAGGGCCCGTGCCCAGGCCGCGAGCGGGGACCGCGCGACCGCCATCAAGGGCATGGAGGCCGTCGTAGCGCGCTATCCGCTGCCCCAACCGCTCGTCGAACTCGGGGAGTTGTACGAGGACCGGGGCGGGGAGGGGGACAAGGCGAAGGCCGCCGACCAGTACGCGCTCGTGGACGCCTGGACAGCGCTCGCCCGCGCCAACGGCGTCAACGCCGACCTGGACACCGCGCTCGCCGCCGCCGACCACGGCGACAAGGCGTCCGCCCTCAAGGCCGCCCGCGCCGAGTGGGCCCGCCGGCACACCGTGCACACGGCGGACGCCCTCGCCTGGGCGCTGCACGTCAACGGCCGTGACAAGGAGGCCCTGCCGTACGCCCGGCAGGCCACGGCCACCGGCTACCGCAACGCCTCCTTCCTCTACCACCGCGGTGTGATCGAGCTGGCGAACGGCGAGAAGAAGGACGCCCGGACCCACCTCTCCGCCGCGCTGAAGCTCAACCCCGGCTTCTCCCCGCTCGGGGCCGCGGCCGCCCGCAAGGCCCTGAAGTCCCTGGAGGCGGACAAGTGAACTCCCGTCGTCTGTTCGCCTCCGGCACGGCCGTCCTCCCGGCGGCCTGCGCGCTCGCGCTGCTACCTTCCGGCAGCGCGAGCGCGCATCCTCTCGGCAACTTCACCGTCAACCGGTACGACGGTCTGGTCGCCGCCCCCGGGCAGCTCCGCGTCGACCACGTCGAGGACCTCGCCGAGATCCCGGCGACCCAGGCCAAGCCGGACATCGAGAAGCTCGGCATGTCCGAGTGGGCGGCGCGGCGGTGTGCGACGGCGGCCGAGGGCAGCAAGGCCACGGCGGACGGCCGTAGGGTCGAGCTGACCGTGGCGAGCAGCCACGCGCGCGTGCGGCCCGGCCAGGCCGGGCTGAACACCCTGCGCGTGGAGTGCCGGCTGACCGCCCCGCTGCCCGAGAACTCCTCGGTCGCCCTCGGCTTCCACAGCGCGGGCACCGACTCCGGGCCCGGCTGGCGGGAGATCACCGCGCGCGGCGACCGGATGACGCTCACCGCGTCGGACGTGCCGAAGACGTCCGTAACGGACGAACTGACCTCGTACCCACAGGAGTTGCTCTCCTCCCCCGTCGACACCGTGACCGCCTCGGTGAAGGTACGGCCCGGTG
>NZ_JBEYVC010000333.1:0-3775 GCF_040643855.1 Streptomyces sp. NPDC047072
GCCCGCGCGGACGACGTCGGAGTGGGCGGCGGCCGCCACGCGCGCGTGCAGGCCGACGACGGCCGCGCGGTGGGCGGTGACCGGTTCCGGTTCGGTCAGGGCGTGGGCGGCGACGGCCGCCACGGGGGCGGCGATGCTCGCGCCGAGGGCGGTGAGGATGTCGAGCACGCGCGCGCGGAGGCCGTCGCCGCTGCCGTTCGCCGGGAAGCGGGCGATCGCGGCGGGCCAGCCGGACGGCAGCAGGCCGCCGGCCAGGTCGGTGACGACGGTGACCTGTTCGGGCAGCATCTCGGCGGGGCTGAGCAGCACCGTGTCCTGCGGGGCGTGCACGGTGTCCCGCCAGGTCTCGTCGCTGACCAGGTGCAGGCCCTCGGCGGCGGCAGCCTCGACGGTCGCGTGCAGCACCTCGGGGGGCGCGACGGTCGCGGTCGGGTCGTCCGCGACGGACAGCACCAGCAGCCGCGGGTCACCGCCCTCGGCCCGCACCCGGCGCACGGTCTCCAGGAGGGCGTACGGGTCCGGGACACCGCCGCACTCGGCCGGTGTCGGCACGTGGAAGACGGGTCTTCCCAACAGGCGTGCGTACGGCGCCCACCAGGCGGCACAGGGGCGGGGCACCAGGACGTCGCCGCCGAGCGCGGCGGTCAGGGCGAGGAGCAGGGCGGGGGCGCCGGGGGCGGCGGCGAGGTGGTCGGGCTCGGCGGGCAGGCCACGGCGTTCGCCGTAGTCGCGGGCGGCGCGCAGGAGAGCGGGGCCGCCGCCGACCGGTTCGGGGCGCGCGCGGGCGGCCGCGGCGGCGAGGACGCCGGTGAGCTCGGGCAGCACGGGCAGGCCGTCGTCGGGAAGCGGGGGGCCATAGCGGACGGGGCCGTGGCCCTCGGGGTCCGTCCGCATCGTCACCTCCGTGAGGGGGCTCGCGCCGTGTCTGTGGTGCGCTCGGCGCATGCCGCTCGCGCCGTCTCGACTCTTCGCGCTCTGAGTACCCACCGGGCCCGGTGCCCATGGGCGGCCATGTGGGTTGCGCCGGTCACACGAGGTGGGCGGGTCAGGCCGCCGCGGAGGGTTTTCTACGGCGCAGGCGGTACACCGCGCCCCCTGCGGCACCGGCGATCAGCAGACCGCCGGCGACCAGGGCGGGGACGGAGTCGGTGAAGGCACCGCCGGCACCGGCGTGGACACCGCGCTGAACGGTCGGAACGGTGGTCGGTGCCGTGCATCGGTCGGGGAGGGGGTCGGTGCACGGACGGGTGCCCCCGCCGCTGCCCCGGGTGACGGTGAACGTGGCGCTCCACGGCTTGCCCTGGGCGCGCCCGGCCGCCGGGCAGGTGCCGTCGACGGTCCACGCGGAGTCGTCGCCGACGCCGTCCGCGGCGCCCTCCAGGTCCTGGGCGGCGGCGATGCGGGCGGTGCCGGAGTAGGCGGGGCCGGTGACGGTGTCGTCGTTGCCGGGCACCAGCTGGAGGCGGACGGTGACCGCCTCGAAGGCCTGCGAGGTGGCGTCGACGGTGTCGGGCGGGGTGGCGCCGGCCGGGTCGCAGGAGACCGAGACGGTGACGGTGCCGCCGGGGTCGGCGCCGCTCGGGCTGACCTCGGCGGTGGGATCCGCGAAGGCCTCGGGTGCGGGGCCGGCCAGGGCGAGGCCGAGAAGGGGGACGACGACGGACAGGGCCCGCAGACGGGCGGTGCGGCGCATGGGGAGAACTCCTTCGGCCGACGGCAGCCGGGGCCGCCGTCGGATACCGCCGAACGGACGCGACCACGACGACAACCCCCTGGGCACGACGCTCGCACCCACAGCCATCACAGCCCGCCCCCGCGAAACCCGCGCGCGGCCGACGTCCATCGGCGGGACGCCGAGGGCCGACCGGGTGACGGGGTGGGGGTGCCGGAAGCCGACGCCGTCATGTCCGCCCCTGCGTACCGACCCCGCCCCCCTCAGTTCACCAGCGAGGCCAGCTCCCGTTCCAGCCCGCGTCCCCGGCGTTCCACCACCGCCGTCGCCACGTCCGAGAGTCTGCGCTGGGTGTGCTGGGAGATGCGGCGCGGGACGGTGAACGCGGTGTCGGGGTCGCAGGCCAGGACGTGCATGACGATGCCGCAGGCCTGGTCGACGACGGGCCGGGTGCGCAGGGCCGTGCCGAGCTGGTCGACCTCGGTGAGCGCGGCCCGGTACGAGCGGTCCTGCACGAGGCAGGTCGCCGCGAGGTCACCGAGCGCCCGCGCGGGCCCGTACGCCGCCTCCCAGCGTGCCGGGCCGGAAGCTGTACAGCGTGAGCGTGGAACGCCGGAACGGCAGGGTCACGCTGGAGCGCACCCCGGAGTCGAGGGCCACCGCCCGGTACTCCGGCCGGCGTTCCTCCCGCAGCAGATCCGCGCTGTCCGCCGGTTCCCCGCCGGCGAGCGCGGTCCGGATCGGCCCGTCCCCGCTGCACAGCTGCACGCTGACGAGGGCGCTGAGGTCCGGGTGGGTGACGGCGGCGGGCCGCTCGTCGTCCGCGCCGTCGACGACCATGCTGCCGGCCCCGCAGCAGTCGGCGGTGCAGCGGGCGGCCTGCTCGACGAGCGCCGACAGCCGCCGCCCGGGCAGAGCACTCTCGGCCGACTCGGTCGCCGGCCACTCGGGCCGTCCGCCCTCCGACATCCGCGCGCCTCCTCCTCACGACCCCACAACCTCCCGCACGGCCCCGCGCAGACTCACCCAGCACTCCACACGAACTCCTGCGCGGCCCCGCAGGGGCCCACCCAGAACTCCGCGTACGCTCCGGCACCGCCGCCGCACGGACTCTCCCAGGGCTCCACAGAGCCGTCGCCGACACCTCCGGCCGTCCTCCGGCCCCCTCCGTCCTCCTCACGCTTTCCCTCCCAGCTGCTGCCCGGTCGCGCGGCCGGAAAACCCACCGGTCTCCTCCGCTCCGTGACGCAGCGCGTCAGGTTCGTCGCATGGCGCAGACGGACGATTTCGGTGAGGAACTCGCGGATTTCGTACGCCGCGTCGGAGAACTCAAGGCGGCCAGATCCGCCCCCGGCGGCGAGACGACCGTGCTGGACGCGGCGCTCTTCGAGCTCGGCCACGTCGCCGACCACCTGTGGCCCTGGTACGAGCGGCTGTCCGCCGACGCGGCCGTCCGCGGCGACCGCGACGAGCGGCAGCTCCTGAGGACCGTCTTCCAGCGCTTCCCGCTGCCCGTCGCGCTGGTGGACCGGGAGACCGTCGTACGCCGCCTGAACTTCGCGGCGACCTCGTTCACCGGCGTCCGCGCGGGCCACGCGACCGGCCGCCCCCTGACGGGGCTGCTCACCCCCGCCGACCGGGCCGCGTTCCGCTCCCAGGCCGCCGCCGTGGCCCGCGGCGAGCGCGACCGCAGCCTGACCGTACGGCTCCAGCAGCGCCCGTCCGACCCGGTCCCCGCGACCCTGACCGCCGTACGCCCGTGACGGGAGCCGCGGACAGCGCCCCGCCCGACCTCTCCGAGGCCACCCGGCACGCCACCCTGCTGGACCTCCTGGGCACGATGACGACGACCCTGCTGACCACCCCGCGCGAGGCCGTCCTCGCGGCGGCCGCAGGGGTGCTGCACGGCGGGTTCGCCGACTGGGTGGTCGCCGACGCGGGCGCCGCGCACCTGTCGCGTACGGCGGTGCTGGGGCCGTCGGAGAAGGAGGCGGCCGCGCTCGCGGAGCGCGATCCGGCCGCGGGCCCCCCCGGCGGCGAGGCCGGCCCCCGGCGGCGCCCCCGCCCATCACGTGCGCCCCGCGGGCCCCCAGGCCCGCGGCC
>NZ_JBEYVC010000334.1:0-3763 GCF_040643855.1 Streptomyces sp. NPDC047072
GCCGGCACCGAGCAGGTGACCACGTTGCCCGGTGCGGCGTTCTTCGCGCTCCTCGACCGGGAACGCGAACCGGCCGTCCTGGCCGCGCTGTTGCCCGCGGCGGCTCAGCGTGGCGGGTCGGGCGAGGGCGTCAGTGACGTCCGGGAACTCGTCCACCGCACCGGTCTGCTCCTCGTCGGTACCCCCGACGGCGCGTCCCGCTTCGACCGGGCCCTCGTCGACCTGGGCCGCCATGTCCCCGGCTTCGCCGCGCTGGTGGCCGGCTGGCTGACCGACACTCCGCAGGACTGGGCGGCGGTCGTCGGCCCCAGCACCCGCCGGATGATCGAGAACCTCGCCGGAGCACGGGTTCCCGCCTGAGTTCGTGTGGGTCGGATCACAGGCCCATGCCGATGCAGGTGCCGGGCGCCCGGCATGGCACCCTTAGACGCAACCCTTGCGTCGACGCAAGGTTGCCTATGTGGCAAAGACGGACACGGGTTTGCGAGGAGCGGTCACAGTGCAGCGCTGGCGTGGCTTGGAGGACATCCCCGAGGACTGGGGGCGCAGCGTCGTCACCATCGGTTCCTACGACGGGGTCCACCGCGGACACCAGCTGATCATCCGGCATGCCGTGGACCGCGCCCGGGAGCTGGGCGTGCCCTCCGTCGTCGTCACCTTCGACCCGCATCCCAGCGAGGTCGTCCGCCCCGGCAGCCACCCACCGCTGCTCGCCCCGCACCACCGGCGCGCCGAGCTGATGGCCGAGCTGGGCGTGGACGCGGTGCTGATCCTCCCGTTCACCACGGAGTTCTCCAAGCTCTCGCCCGCCGACTTCGTCGTGAAGGTCCTCGTCGACAAGCTGCACGCGCGCGCGGTCGTCGAGGGCCCCAACTTCCGCTTCGGCCACAAGGCCGCGGGCAACGTCGAGTTCCTCACCGAGCAGGGCAAGACGTACGACTTCGAGGTCGAGGTCGTCGACCTGTACGTGACCGGGGAGGCGGGCGGCGGGCGGCCGTTCTCGTCGACCCTGACGCGCCGCCTGATCGCCGAGGGCGACCTCGCGGGCGCCGCCGAGATCCTGGGCCGCCCGCACCGGGTGGAGGGCGTGGTCGTACGAGGTGCGCAGCGGGGGCGGGAGCTGGGCTTCCCCACGGCGAACGTCGAGACCCTCCCGCACACCGCCATCCCCGCCGACGGCGTCTACGCCGGCTGGCTGCACGCGCAGGACGAGGCGATGCCGGCCGCGATCTCCGTCGGCACCAACCCGCAGTTCGACGGGACCGAGCGCACGGTGGAGGCGTACGCCATCGACCGCGTCGGGCTCGACCTGTACGGGCTGCATGTCGCCGTCGACTTCCTCGCCTATGTGCGTGGGCAGCAGAAGTTCGACTCGCTGGACGCGCTGCTGAAGGCGATGGCGGTGGATGTGCAGCGGTGCCGGGAGCTGATCGAGGACGCGGCGGGCTGACGTCCCCGGACATGGGAGAGGGCCGGCACCTTCGGGGTGCCGGCCCTCCTTTCGTCTCGCCTACTGCTGCGGCGGCTGACCCGCGTTCGGGTCGTACGGCGGCTGCGGGAAACCGGGCTGCGGCTGACCGGGTTGCCCGGGCTGGCCCGTCTGCCAGGGCTGGCCGGGCTGGGCACCGGGGAAGCCCTGGAAGGGCGGCTGCTGCTGGGGCTGCGGCTGTCCGGGCGGGGCCTGCTGCGGCTGGCCCGGCATCGGGGGCGCCATGGTCGGCGGCTGCGCACCGCCCGTCCACAGCCCCTGCTCCTGCTGGGCGCGGACGAAGTCCTCGGCCACCATCGTGGCGAGGTCGAAGTACGCCTCGCGGACCTTGGGCCGCATCATGTCGAGGTCGACCTCGGCCCCGGCCGCGAGGTGCTCGTCGAAGGGCACCACGATGACGCCCCGGCAGCGCTGCTCGAAGTGCGTGACGATGTCCTCGACCTTGATCATCTTGCCGGTCTCGCGGACACCGGAGATGACCGTGATGGACCGGGAGACCAGGGCCGCGTACCCGTGGGCGGAGAGCCAGTCCAGGGTCGTACTGGCGCTGGAGGCGCCGTCCACCGACGGGGTCGAGATGATGATCAGCTGGTCGGCGAGGTCGAGCACCCCGCGCATGGCGCTGTAGAGCAGACCGGTGCCCGAGTCGGTGAGGATGATCGGGTACTGGCGGCCCAGGACGTCGATCGCGCGCCGGTAGTCCTCGTCGTTGAACGTCGTGGAGACGGCCGGGTCGACGTCGTTGGCGATGATCTCCAGACCCGAGGGGGCCTGGGAGGTGAACCGCCGGATGTCCATGTAGGAGTTGAGGTACGGGATCGCCTGGACCAGGTCGCGGATGGTGGCCCCGGTCTCGCGGCGCACCCGGCGGCCGAGGGTGCCGGCGTCCGGGTTGGCGTCGATGGCGAGGATCTTGTCCTGGCGCTCGGTGGCGAGGGTCGAGCCGAGGGCGGTGGTCGTGGTGGTCTTGCCCACGCCGCCCTTGAGGCTGATCACCGCGATCCGGTAGCAGGAGAGCACCGGCGTGCGGATCAGGTCGAGCTTGCGCTGCCGCTCGGCCTCCTCCTTCTTGCCGCCGATCTTGAACTTCGAGCCGCCGGGGGCGGGTCGGCTGCTCTTCGCCTTCTGCTTCTTGCTGTTGACCAGGCGGTCGGAGGTCAGCTCGACGGCCGCGTTGTAGCCGAGGGGCGCGCCCGCGCCGCCGACCTGCGGACGCTGGTCGTGCTGGACGGCCTGCGGCCAGGCGGCACCGGTGCGCGGGTCCACGGCGCCCTGCGGGGGCTGGCCGGGGTGCGCGGCGTTCGGGTCGTACGGCGGCTGCGGGGCCGGCGGTTGGCCGGGCTGACCCGGGTGGCCGTACTGGGCCTGCTGGCCCTGCTGGTCCGGAGCGGGCGGCTGCGGGAAGCCGTAACCGCTCTGGGGCTGCTGGGGTGCCGGGGGCTGCGGGAAGCCGTAACCGCCCTGCTGGGCCGGGGGAGCGGGGGGCTGGGGGAAGCCGTAACCGCCCTGGGCGGGGGGATGCGGGTAGCCGTAACCGCCCTGCTCGGGCTGGGGTGCCGGCGGCTGGGGGTAGCCGTAGCCGCTCGGCGGGGCCGGGGGCGCGGGCGTGGGTTGCTGCGGGTCGGCGGGCCAGCCGGGCGGGGACTGCGGGGCCTGAGGGGCCTGAGGGGCCTGTGGTTGGGTCGCGGTCGGCTGCGTCGAGGGGTGCGCCGGGGGCTGTGTCGTCCACTCCGGTGCGGAGGCCGGAGCGGAGGCCGGTGCGCCTGCGGCGAACTGCGGGGGCAGCGGGGGGACGGCGCCCTGGGGCGCGGGCGGGGGGCGGAAGGCGGAGGGGTCCTGGGCGGTGGCCTGCGGCGCGGGAGCCGGGGGCTGGGGTTGGTACTCCGGTGCGGCGGGCTGCTGGTCCGGGGTGGTGTTCTGCGGTGCCGGGGCGCCGGGGTGCTGGTCCGGGGTGGCGGATTGCTGGTCAGGGGCGGGGGCCTGCGGTGCCGGCGCGGCTGCCTGGTCCTCCGGGGCGTGGGCCTGGGCTGCATGCGCGCCCGGCTGCTGGTCGGGAGCGGGCGCCTGCGGCTCCGGTGCCGGGTTCTGGTGGTCCGGGGCGGGCTGCTGGGCGGGTGCGGTCTCGTGCTCCGGTACGGCGGGCTGCGCGGCCGGGTCGGGGGATGCGGGCGGGGTGGCCTGGGGCGCGGCGGGGGTGGCTTCGGCGTCGCCGGTCGGGCAGGCTCGCGAGGAGTTCGGGGGTGACGCGGACCGGGGGCGTGTCGGCGATCGGCC
>NZ_JBEYVC010000335.1:0-3696 GCF_040643855.1 Streptomyces sp. NPDC047072
GAGGAGGGCGGCGACGCGATGGGGGTGCCCCCGCGCGAGGTTGTTCGAGCGTGGGGGAGTCGGCAACCGACGACAACGCCGCAGACGGGCGTGCCCAGCCCCGCGACGCCGGCATGATCCGCCGGACAGGCCCTGGGCCCCGCGGGCCCGGCCTCGACGAGGACCAGGGAGCGCACCAGCTCCGGACGGCCGGCGGCGAGCAGCATCGCCGTACTCCCGCCCATGGACTGGCCGACCACGACCGCCGGACCGAGATCCAGCGCCGCTTCGACGGCCACGGCGTCCCCCACATGGGCGGCACGGCTCACCGACGCCGGGCGCCGGGTGCTCGCGCCGTGCCCACGGGCGTCGTACGCCACCACCCGGTGCCCCGCCGAAACCAGCCTTGCGGCCAAGTCGTCCCACTCCCCCAAGTGGCCCGCCAGGCCGTGCAGAAGGAGTACGGGGATTCCGGGACCGGACCGGTCACGGTAGGCGATGCGGGTGCCGTCGGGGGCGGTGAGCAGGGGCAACGGCCCTCTCCCTTCCTGAACCGGCTCACACCATAGGCGCCAGCTCCGCCTTGCCGAACAACAGGGCGTAACCCGGCGGGAGTTGGGCGAGGACGTCGTTCACCACCTGGTCCCCCACCACGTCCGGCAGGACACCGAGCACCGAGCTGACGTCCCAGCGGGCCGTCGCCGGGGTCGCGCCGTCGGTGCGGTCGGCCACCGAGGCCACGAACTCGGCGGCCGGCAAAGGGTGGTTGACCGGGATCCGGGACGCCACGATCCTGGCCGCCTCCTCGGGGAGGGCGCGGGCGAGGGCGACGCGCTCGTCGCCGGTGACGTGGTCGCCGAGGGCGGACAGGACGACACGGGTGACGCGTTCCGCCGCCGCCCGGGTCGGGTACTGGCCGGCCTCCCGCACCGCGTCGACCAGCCGGGTCCAGCCGGGCGACGGTTCGATGGCCGCGGGAGGGGCACTGAGGACGGTCATGTACGGCTCTCCTGGGGTTGGTTGCACGGGCGTTCCGCGGACGGCCTCCTGGTCACCCACTCGGCACCCACGGGCTCTTGGCCACCCGCGGAACGCCACCCTCTTCTTCTTCCTGCTCAGCCGGTGATCTGCCGGCGCTCGCCGCCCCCGCCGGTGATCTGGATGCGGCGGGGCTTGGCCTGCTCGGCCACGGGGATGCGCAGGGTCAGGACGCCGGAGTCGTACGAGGCGTCGATGCGCTCCGTGTCGAGGGTGTCGCCGAGGAAGAGCTGGCGGGTGAACGAGCCCGTGGGGCGCTCGGCGACGATCATCTCCGCGCCCTCGGGGGCGGGGCCGCGGCGCTCGGCGCGGACGTTGAGGACGTTGCGTTCGACGTCCAGCTCGATCGTCTCGGGGTCGATCCCGGGGAGGTCGAAGTGGACGACGAAGTCGTCCCCCGACCGGTAGGCGTCCATCGCCATCGCGGCGGGACGGGCGCTGGAGCCGAACACCTGCTGCGCGAGCCGGTCGAATTCGCGGAACGGGTCGGTACGCATGAGCATCACGGGTCACTCCTCTCTTCCGGTGTTGAGGTGCGATGCCCTACGGCTTCTTATATAGCTCGGAGGAGGAAACTTGACAACCCCCGACTCACCTTCGGGGGACCGGTCCGGTCGGGAGCTAGCCTCGGACACCGGGCACATCCCTCAGCACGGCAGGAGACAGACATGGCCAGGGTTCCCAGTGCGGCGATCGCGGCGGGCGGGCTCGTCGGCGGGTACGGCGTGGCCCGGTGGACGAGGAAGCGGCAGCTGGGCGGGGCGGTGCTGGCCGTAGCCGGAGCGGCGGCCGCCCAGCAGTGGCGCCGCCAGGCGGGCGACAAGGCGGCCGGCGCCCTGACCGCCGCGTACGTGGCCGCGTTCGCGGGCTCGCACCCCCTGGCCAAGAGGGTCGGCGCGTGGCCGGCGGTGTTCGGAGCGGCCGGAGCGGTGGCCCTGGCGTCCTGGGCGGTGGCGGACCGCAACGGCTGAGGCTCCCCCGGCGTTTTTTCGTTATCCCAGCCACTCCCCCGCGTCTCCTGTGCGTCCCCAGCCATCGGACGCGAGGAATGGACGCAGTGACTTCACAGATCAGCCGACGCAGCATGCTCAAGGCGACCGGAGCGGCCGGTATCGCCGTGGCCGCGACCACGACGGCCGCCGGCGCGACACCGGCCGCCGCGGCCGGCACCGCTTTCGCCCACCCCGGCCTGCTGCACACCCGAGCCGATCTCGCCCGCATGGCGGCCAAGGTGAAGGCGAACGCGGCCCCCTACACGGCCGGTTACGCCAAACTGACCGCCAACCGCCACGCACAGAGCGGTTGGACGCCCAACCCGCAGCAGACGGTGTACCGAGGAGCGGGCTCGCCGCAGAACTACGCGATCCTCTACAACGACATCCACGCCGCGTACCAGAACGCCCTGCGCTACCACGTGGGCGGCGACGAGTCCCACGCGGACACCGCGGTGACCATCCTCAACTTCTGGTCCTCAAAGCTGACTTCACTCGCCGGCAGCGCGGACCGCTTCCTCGCGGCCGGACTCTACGGCTACCAGTTCGCCAACGCGGCCGAACTCGTCCGCGACCACCCCGACTTCGACCTGTCCCGCGCGCAGTCCCTCCTGAGCGAGGTCTTCGCGAAGCCCAGCGACGACTTCCTGGTCCGGCACAACGGCGCGGTCATCACCAACTACTGGACGAACTGGGACCTGTGCGCGATGGCCTGCGTCCTCGCGGCGGGCATCTTCTGCGACGACAGATCCCAAGTCGCCCGCGCGGTGGACTACTTCAAGCACGGCGAAGGCCTGGGCTCCGTCAGGAACGCGATCCCCGTCCTGCTCGACGACGGACTCGGCGAATGGCTGGAGGCGGGCCGCGACCAGGGGCACGCCCTGCTCGGCGTCGGCCTCATGGGCACGTTCTGCGAGATGGCGTGGAACCAGGGCATCGACCTCTACGGCTACGACGACAGCCGCTTCCTCAAGGGCGCGCAGTACGTGGCGAAGTGGAGCATGGGCGGTGCGGTCCCCTACACCGCGAACACCCGTAAAAAGGGCGCGATAGGAGGCTGGTCCGGCTCCGAAACGGCCACGCGGGCGGCGGGCGTCGACCCCGCCATGACCCGCCCCATCTGGGCGATGATCGCCAACCACTACACAAAACGCCGCGGCCTCCCGGCGACGTACCTCACCCAGATCGCCGCGAAGTCGTCACCCGAGGGCGGCGGCGGAGACTACGGCCCCAACAGCGGCGGCTACGACCAACTGGGCTTCGGCACGCTGACGTTCACACGGGACAGGTCGACACGGGTGACTCCGTCGGCTTCAGCGTCACCCTCCGGCTCGGGGGCGAGTGCGCAGACCGGGGGGTCGGTGGAGGTGTCCGCGTCGCCGAGTACCGGGCAGGATCTCGCGGCGACAGGGTCCAACGACATCGTCGGCTGGTCTGCGGCGGCGGGGATCACGGCAGTAGCGGGAGGACTTCTGCTGCTGCGCCGTCGGGATCGGGGTCGTAGCGCGTCACGGGGTGCGGAGTGAGGTTGTAGGGCGGGTGCGGGTGAGTGGGGGCTGGTCGCGCAGTTCCCCGCGGGTGCCTGCGGCGCCTGGGCGGGTGCGGCCCGGTGGGGGCTGGTCGCGCAGTTCCCCGCGGGTGCCTGCGGCGCTTGGGCGGGTGCGGCCCGGTGGGGGCTGGTCGCGCA
>NZ_JBEYVC010000336.1:0-3452 GCF_040643855.1 Streptomyces sp. NPDC047072
GGCAAACAGCTGGGCGTGCTTGAAGTCGATCTCCTCGCGGGCACGGGCGAAGAACTCGGTGTCCCGCGGGTTGGCGCCGGGCCAGCCGCCCGGGACGAGCCGCGGGGCCGGTCCGCGGCCGCCCCCGACACCCCCGGCGCGTACCGGCGCCGCCTCGTGCGCCCCGCCGCCCTGCACGGCCCGGACGCCGGACTGCTCTGGGTGGGCGACCTGCGCGCGGCCCGTACCGCCGGGGATCCCGTCCGCCCCGACGACCCGGAGGCGCTGGCCGTCCTCGTCGATCTGCTGCGCGGACTGTTCGACGAGACCCTGGAGGCCCTCGCCCGGTTCCCCGAGGCCGTCGCCGTGCCCGGCGTCCACGTCCTGGAGCACGACCTGTCCGGCGCCGCCCGGGCCCGGGCCTGGCGGGAGGCGCTGACCCGGTTCGCCGGCGGGCGCTACACCGGCGGCCGGCGCTCCGGGGACGACGACACCTCCCGGATCGAACTCCCCAAGCCGGTGGACGAACTGGCCGCCGGCCGCCCGGCGGGCCCGGTGCCGGGCCACCGCACTCCCGGCGGCGCCGCGGACCGCGCGTACACCGGCTGCTCCAGCGCCCTCGACGAGGCGTACGCGGGCTGGGCCCAGCTCAGCGGGTTCGGCGGGCTGCTCCTCGGCACGGGCCGGCGCGCCTGCGAGGCGGCGCTCGACTCCGCCTCCCACGGGCTCAGCGGATACCGCACCCTGGTCCTGCGGGCCCTGCACGACGGCGCCCCGGGCGCCGCGGCCGCGGCCCCGGAATCCACCCTGCTGCTGACCGAACTCGGCGTGCGGGTACCGCCGTACGCGGGCAGCCGGGAGGCGGTGGGCGACGGACTCCAGCGGCTGGCGGAGCGCATGCTGGGCGAGCGCCTCGCGCTGCGCAGCGTCGCCGAGCGCTTCGCCGCCCTCTCCGAGCAGGTCGCGCCCGCCCCGAGCGCCGGACTGCTCGTCGAGGCCGACCGCCGTTGCCCGCCCGAACTGCCGCAACGCGTCTCGGCGGAACAGCACTTCGGCATCGCCACCGTCAGCTTCGGGCAGCTCGCCGGAGCGGCCGCGGCGGGCGCGCTCGCCGGGCTGTACCCCTGGCCCGGCACGCTCGCGGCCCTCGGCGTCCTGGCGGTCCTGGTCGGCGGCGGCCTGCTCACCCGGGCGCATCACCCCGGACGCGCGGGCTCCGGCTCGGTGCCGGCCGGCGTCGCCGCCCAGACCCTGGCCCTGGCGGTGGGCGCGGTCTGCGGGC
Source organism: Streptomyces sp. NPDC047072 (assembly GCF_040643855.1). NCBI lineage: Bacteria > Bacillati > Actinomycetota > Actinomycetes > Kitasatosporales > Streptomycetaceae > Streptomyces > Streptomyces sp. NPDC047072. The sequence goes on from NZ_JBEYVC010000336.1 coordinate 1,262, forward strand.
TTCTCGTGACGCGCGCGGAGGCCGTACCGTCCTGGGCGGCCCTGTTCGGTGCCCTGTTCGGGCTGGGGCTCGCCTGGGTCCTGGTGCTGGTCCGCTGGCGTCGCGCGGTGGACGCCTGGTGGGAACTGACCGGCGCGGACGACGCCCGCCGGGCCTTGGACGGCCTCGACGCGCTGCTCGCGGACGCCGTGTTCCGGCAGCGCTGGGCCGCCGAGGAGCGCCTCTACTGCGCCGACGCGGCCCGCATGGTCGCCGGAGTGCTGCGCGGCGCCGCGCTGAGCGCCGAGGAACTGGACGGCAGGCCGGAGGAGTCCGAGCGGGCCACGGCGGACGGCGGCTGGCGGGAGGCCGAGCGGGCGGAGCCGGCCCCCGGCCCCGCCGCGGACTTCCCGGACGCCCGGGAACGGCCCGACTGGATGCCGGCACCGGACCCCTACAGCCGGACGGCCGACGCGCCCGAGCGGGCGACCAGCCCGACCATCGGCCCCCAGCGCACCGCCCCGGACCGCACCGCCAGACGCGTACCGGGCTCCGATGCCCTGCTCGGCGCCGGTCCGCGCTGGCTGGACCGCGAGGCCGGCGAGGGCGGCCCCCACCTCGTGGACACCCTCGTGGACGACCTCACCGACACCCTCGTCCACGCGCTCGGCCTCTACTGGGGCGTGGTCTCCCGGGGACAGGCCGGGGCCGGCGCGCTCACCGACGTCGAGCGGCGGATCCGGCAGATGCTGGAGGTGACCCGCCGTCACCTGTTCACCCAGGGAGTGGTCTCGCCCCCGCCCTTCACCCGCTCGGCGGACCGGCGCGGCAGCGCCGAGGGCCTGCTCGGCATCGGGCACCAGCGGGTGGCCGACGCGATCGAGCTCGACCCGCAGGGCCGCCGCATGGTGGACCTGGCCTCGGCGGACCAGGCTCCGCTGCTCAGCCGGGACCCCGGCGCGGTGGAGTGGATCAGGTTCGCCCCGCAGGCCGTCTGGAAGGGCACGGACGGACGCGAGGGGACGGGCGTCGCGACCAGGGAGCCCCGGCAGGCCCCGGCCGTCGTCACCGAGGGCGTGCACAGCCGTTCCGTGTGGACGCCCACCGGCCGCTACGCCGGGCTCCTCAAGCTGGTCCCGCTCCGGCTCGGCGTGGTCACCTCGGTCCGGCTGCGCGAGTGGGCCGAGGACGCGCCGAGGTCCCGGGACCGGCTCTCCTACGAGGAGGGCCTGTGAACGGGCGGACGGCGGGGGCCCCGGAGTCCGGGACGGCCGCCCAGGACTTCCGGCCGCCGCGGGGTGGCACCGAGATGCCCCCCGACCTGTCCTTCACCACCCCGGGCGGGCGGCGCCACACCGTGCCCACCCGGATCGGGGCGGATCTCAGGCGGGTCGTCCGCCCGCCCCTGCTGGCCCGCCGGGTGCTGCTCGGCGACGCCTGGAAGGGCGTACAGGTACGGCTCTCCGCCGCCGACGCCTCCGACCAGCAGGAGTACCTGACCCTGGAGGCCGAGGTGGGGGCCGCCCTGATGATCCACCGCGCCTTCGGCGGCAGCCCGTACCAGGGACTCTTCCCGGTACCGGTCGGCTACGACATGGACGCCGCCGAACCCTTCCTGATCTACTCCGAGCCCCGCGGCGAGCCCGCCACCGGACTCGCCCACGGCATCTCCACCAGCGACCAGCGGATCATCGAGCGCGACCTGGTGCTCGCGGTGCGGCTGCTGGAGAGCATCGGACTGGTGCACCGGGGCATCGTGCCCGCCGCCGTCCGGTGGGACGGGGAGCGGGCGCAGCTGTGGGACCTGGGCGCCGTCGCCCGGATCGGCAGCCCGCGCACCCCCTGGGGGGTCCCGCCCTACGCGCCCCCCGAACAGCGGTCCGGTGTCGGCGAGGCCGACGCCCGCGACGCGCTGTGGAGCACCGCCCAGCTGATGTACCAGCTCGTGGCCGGCCGTCAGGGCAGACCGGACGGGCCGCCCGCGGACCTCGACGCCTACCGCTCGCTGGCCCAGACCCTCGGCGGCGCCTTCGCGTCCCGCGCCGAGGGCCGGCCGACCGCCACCCACCTGCTCGGCCTGATCATGCCGGACTCCGATCCGACCGCCATGGTCACCGCCGTACCCGACCCGCGCTGGGCCTCGTACAGGTTCGACGGCCGCACCGCGTCCGGGCTGCCGTACAGCTCCAGGCGGGTGTGCAGGTCGCCGGTG
>NZ_JBEYVC010000337.1:0-3428 GCF_040643855.1 Streptomyces sp. NPDC047072
GGAGTTGTTGCCGGATCGGGAGGCTTCCTTCCTCGAACTTCTTCCGATGTCCCCTGTGATCACGCTCGTTCGAGGTGGGTGGAGCGGGGTATGTGCCCCGTAGCCAGCGCCAATTCGGCGAGAGCCGAAGACGACGAGACGGAGTGGCACCGGATGCAGCACGCAGTGGGTTCTCCGCTGCCGCCGCCCCATCAGCCGGGGCACGGACCGGCCGCCGGCTGGTCGCCGGCCGCACAGCAGGGTTCGCACCAGCAAGGCGCACAGCAGGGCTCGGCCCCGCCGCCCCCGGTACCCGGCTTCGCCCCGCATCCGCAGCAACCCCCGCCCCCGCCGGTGCCGCAGCACGCCCCGACCGCACCGGCTCCCGACACCACCGGTCGGGTGCCGCTGCCGCCCGGCGGTCCGGTGGGGATGCCCACGGCCCCGCCGCCCGCCACCGCGGCCCCCGACTCCGCCGCCACGCCCCTCGCCGTGCTGCTGATCGGCCCGGCGGGCGCGGGCAAGACGAGCGTCGCCAAGTACTGGGCCGACCACCGCCGGGTGCCCACCGCCCACATCAGCCTCGACGACGTCCGCGAATGGGTCCGCTCCGGCTTCGCCGACCCCCAGTCCGGCTGGAACGACCACTCCGAGGCCCAGTACCGCCTCGCCCGCCGCACCTGCGGCTTCGCCGCGCGCAACTTCCTCGCCAACGGCATCTCCTGCATCCTCGACGACGCGGTGTTCCCGGACCGGCCGGTGGTGGGCCTGGGCGGCTGGAAGCGGCACGTCGGCCCGGGCCTCCTGCCGGTCGTCCTCCTCCCCGGCCTGGAGATCGTCCTGGAACGCAACGCGGAGCGCTCCGGCAACCGCCGTCTGACGGACGAGGAGGTCGCGCGCATCCACGGCCGTATGGCGGGCTGGTACGGCTCGGGCCTCCCGATCATCGACAACAGCCAGCTGGACGTACCGCAGACGGCAAGGGTCCTGGACGACGTACTGTCGAGGTCGATAGCGAGCCCACCGAGCTGGTGATCGTGGGGGAGCGGGAACCCACCTAGGGGCGCGGGGAACTGCGCGACAAGCCCCCACGGGCCCGCAGCCGACGTACGACCCCCACTCGGCCTCCTCAACCGGCGCCTCAGACGTAACACTCCTACGCTCAAGTCATGTCAGAGGTGTACGCCACCCGAAGAGCCCGCCTGAGAGACCGCTACCAAGCCGGCGGCAGCCAATCCGCGCTGATCTCCCGGCCGGCCAACGTCCGCTACCTCGCGGGCAGCGCCCCGCAGGGCAGCGTGCTGCTGCTCGGCAGGACCGAGGACCTCCTGGTGTGCGTCGGCCCCCCGGACGACCGTCCCGGCACCGGCCGCCCCGACGAGACCCTGCGGCTGCACCACCTTCCCGGTGCCGGGGGCGACCCCGCCGTCGCCGCGGCCGACCTCGCCACAGGTCAGGGCGCCGAGTCGCTCGCCGTGGAGGAACAGCACCTCACGGTCGCCCGGCACCGAGCGATCCGGTCGGTCACTCCGCGCCTGTGCCTCGCCGACCTCGGCGGAGCCGTCGAGCAGCTCAGGGTGATCAAGGACGAGGAGGAGATCTCCTGCCTCCGCATCGGCGCCGAGATCGCGGACCAGGCCCTCGGTGAACTCCTGGAGTCGATCCTCGTCGGCCGTACCGAACGCCATCTCGCCCTGGAGCTGGAGCGCCGTCTCGTCGACCACGGCGCCGACGGCCCGGCCTTCCGCACCGCCGTCGGCACCGGCCCGAACTCCGGCCGCCGCTCCCACCGCCCCACCGACCGCCGGGTCGAGGAAGGAGATTTCCTCTCCGTCTGCCTGGGCGCGACCTACCGCGGCTACCGCTGCGAGATCGGCCGTACGTTCGTCATCGGTACGTCCCCCGCCGACTGGCAGATCGAGCTGTACGACCTCGTCTTCGCCGCTCAGCGGGCCGGCCGGGAGTCCCTGGCACCGGGGGTGGCCCACCGCGACGTGGACCGCGCGGCACGGCAGGTACTGGAGTCCGCGGGGCACCACGAGGGCCTCCCCGCCCTCACCGGACACGGCGTCGGACTCGAAATCGACGAGGACCCGCAGTTGGCTCCCGCGGCCATGGGTAAACTGGACGCTTGCGTGCCGGTCACCGTCGAACCGGGGGTCCACCTCCCGGGACGGGGCGGCGTCCGGATCGATGACACGCTCGTCGTACGCCCCGAGGCGGACGGCGGACCCGAGCTACTCACCATCACGACCAAGGAGCTGCTCGCCCTCTAGGCAGTGGCGTGCGCCGGGGTCGTCCACGTCAGTCCAGGAGATTCCGCAACCGTGGCTTCCACGAACGACCTCAAGAACGGCCTGGTGCTCAAGCTCGACGGCGGCCAGCTGTGGTCCGTCGTCGAGTTCCAGCACGTCAAGCCCGGCAAGGGCCCTGCATTCGTGCGCACCAAGCTCAAGAACGTGCTGTCCGGCAAGGTCGTCGACAAGACGTTCAACGCCGGCGTCAAGGTCGAGACGGCCACTGTCGACAAGCGCGACATGCAGTTCTCGTACATGGACGGCGAGTACTTCGTCTTCATGGACATGGAGACCTACGACCAGCTGATGATCGACCGCAAGACGGTCGCCGACGCCGCGAACTTCCTCATCGAGGGCTTCACGGCCACCGTCGCGCAGCACGAGGGCGAGGTGCTCTTCGTCGAGCTGCCGGCCGCCGTCGAGCTCGTCATCCAGGAGACCGAGCCGGGCGTCCAGGGCGACCGCTCCACCGGCGGCACCAAGCCCGCCACCCTGGAGACCGGTCACCAGATCCAGGTCCCGCTCTTCATCACCACCGGTGAGAAGATCAAGGTCGACACCCGCACGAGCGACTACCTCGGCCGGGTGAACAGCTAACCGTGGCTGCCCGCAACACGGCCCGCAAGCGCGCCTTCCAGATCCTCTTCGAGGGCGACCAGCGCGGAGCCGACGTCCTGACGGTCCTCGCGGACTGGATCCGGCTCTCCCGGACCGACACCCGGCAGCCGCCGGTGAGCGAGTACACGATGCAGCTGGTCGAGGGCTACGCGGAGCACGCGAAGCGGATCGACGAGCTGATCGCGCAGTACTCCGTCGGCTGGACGCTGGACCGGATGCCGGTCGTCGACCGCAACATCCTGCGGCTCGGTGCCTACGAGCTGATCTGGGCCGACGAGACGCCGGACGCCGTCGTGCTCGACGAGATGGTGCAGCTGGCCAAGGAGTTCTCCACGGACGAGTCGCCCGCGTTCGTCAACGGCCTGCTGGGCCGGCTCAAGGAGCTCAAGCCGTCGCTGCGCCGGGACGAGGCGTAGTACACGCACGCACAAACGCCTGAGGGCCCGCGACAGCTGCGCCCGGTACACGGCCGCGAGCGCGGGCCACAGCCGCGCGCGCGGCCCGAGCTCGGCCGCGCCGGACGCTGTCTCCAGG
>NZ_JBEYVC010000338.1:0-3426 GCF_040643855.1 Streptomyces sp. NPDC047072
GAAATCCGCGTCAACGGGGCCGATGTCATCACGGCCCACCAGGACCTCCACAGTGAGCAGGGCGCCCTGCGGGGCGAGCACCCCGGCCGCTCCCGGAACCCGGTGATCAAGGTGGCCGACCTGGCCTGGCTGGAGTTCGAGAAGCCCGACCTGGACCGGGCGGAGGTGTTCGCCCTGGACTTCGGTTTCTCGGTGGCGGCCCGTACGCCGGACGCGCTGTGGCTGCGCGGCACCTTCGCGGGCTCGCCCTGCATGGTGATCCGGCGCGGGCGTACGTCCCGTTTCATCGGCCCGGCGTTCCGGGCGGCGGAGCGGGCCGACCTGGACCGGCTGGCCCGTGCGACGGGCCGGGACGTACGGGACGCCGACGTGCCCGGCGGCGGCAAGGTGGTCGACCTGCTGGACCCCTCGGGCTTTCCGGTGCGGGTCGTGCACTGCGCCGAGCGGCTGCCCGCGCTGCCCGAACAGCAGCCGCTGCTGCTCAACTTCGGTACGGATCACCGTCGTACGAACGCCACCCAGCGCGCGCCGCGCGAGCCGTCCCGCATTCAGCGCCTCGGGCATGTGGTGTTGGAGACACGGGTGTTCGGGCGCGCTCTGGACTGGTATCTGGACACGCTTGGGATGATCGTGTCCGACTTCCTGTTCCTGGACGGGCAGCGCGGCCGGGGTCCGACGATGGCGTTCATCCGCTGCGACCTGGGCGGCGTACCGGCCGACCACCACACGCTGGCGATGCACCTCGGCCCCGGCAACGGCTATGTGCACTCCGCCTACCAGGTCACCGACCTGGACTCCATCGCCGCCGGTGGCGAGTACCTCAAGGAGCGCGGCTACAAGCGCAGTTGGGGGATCGGGCGGCACATCCAGGGCAGCCAGCTCTTCGACTACTGGCGCGACCCCGACCACTTCATGCTGGAGCACTTCGCCGACGGCGACCTGTTCTCCTGCGACGTGGAGCCCGGCTGGGCGTCGATGTCGACCAGCGGCCTGGCCCAGTGGGGTCCGCCCGCCACCCGTGACTTCCTGGGCGCGAGCCCCTCCCCGCAGCGCGTCCGCGATGTCATCGAGGCTTTGCGCGGCGACAACGAGATGGACCCCGCACGACTTCTCGGCCTGCTCAAGGCCGCCAACTCCTGAACTGAGGCACCGACATGAGCACCAACGTCCTGCGTACCGCCGAGGGCTGGTGGGTCGTCCGAGGCGACCGAGCCGTCCCTGTCGAGACCAAGGCCGCCACGACCGCAGAACTGATCGCCGACCGAGCCGCCGTCCGCGAGGCCGCCGCCTCCGGTGAACCGGGCACGCCGGTAGCCGACCTGGTCGCGATCTCGCCGGTGACCACCCCCTGCCGCGTGGTGGCCCAGATGGTCAACTACCGCAGCCACGCCCGCGATTCGGGCTTCAAGGGCGACATCCCGCCCGCCTTCTTCCGCAAGGCGTCCGGCTCGGTCAGCGGCCCCGGCGTCACCGTCGTCCGCCCCTCCCACGTGAAGTTCCTCGACTACGAGATCGAACTCGGGCTCGTCATGGGTGCCTCCCTGCCCATCGGTACCGTGGTCGAGGAGGGGGACCTCCCGTCGTACGTCGCCGGGTTGGTGATCACCAACGACGTCAGCGCCCGTGAGGTACAGCTGACCAAGACGCAGTTCTACGAGAGTAAGTCGTACCCGACCTTCACGCCGACCGGCCCGTACCTGTCGTTGCTGGAGCCGGAGGACTTCACTCATCTCCTGGACCTGCGGCTGAAGCTGAGCGTCAACGGCGAGCTGCGCCAGGACCGCACCCTGGCCGACATGATCGTCCGCCCGGCACAGGCGCTCACCCTGCTGGCCCGGTTCCAGACCCTGGAGGCCGGCGACCTGCTGCTCACCGGCACCCCCGGCGGCACCGCACTCAAGGCGCCGCCGAAGGCCGTCGAGAAGATCGGTGCGCTGCTGCCGCCCGCGGTGAAGTGGAAGGCGTTCTTCAAGAGCCAGGCGAAGAACCCCCACTACCTGAAGCCGGGTGATGTGATCACGGCGACGATCGTGACCCCGGACGGCCGGATCGACCTCGGCGAGCAGCGCACGCCGGTCGCGGCCGCGAACTAACACCCGAGGTGAGCCGCACATGACCGTCGACGAAGCAGCACGTGTGCCCGTCGTGATCGTCGGGGCCGGGCCGGTGGGCGTGACCGCCGCCCTCCTCCTGGCCCGGCACGGCGTCCGCAGTGTCGTCCTCGAACGCCACCGGGACGTCTATCCGCTCCCGCGCGCCGTGGCAAACGACGACGAGATCCACCGGATCCTCCAGGCCGCGGGTGTCGGGGAAGAATTCACCGCGATCTCCCGTCCGGCAGGCGGGCTGCGGCTGCTGGACGCCCGGCACCGGGTGATGGCCGAGTTCCGGCGCTCCCCGCACGGCCACCACGGCTACCCCCAGTCCAGCATGTTCGACCAGCCCGAGCTGGAACGCGTGCTGCGCGACGCCCTGGCCGAGCACCCGGAGTGCGACCTGCGCGGCGGCGTGGAAGTCACCGGCGTCGGACCGGACACCGCGGGCCCCGTACGCGTCGCCTACCGCGACGGCGACGGTGGTGAGCACGAGCTGTGGGCCGACGCGGTCCTCGGCTGCGACGGCGCCAACAGCCTCACCCGCGAAGCCATCGGCGGCGCCTGGGAGGACTTGCGGTTCGAGGAGAAGTGGACCGTCATCGATGCCGAGACGACCGGCCCCGTTCGCTGCTGGGAGGGCGTCGACCAGGTCTGCGACCCCGATCGGCCGGGGACCTTCATGCGGGTGAACGACACCCGATACCGCTGGGAGTTCCGGCTCCGCGAAGGGGAAGGGCAGGAGACGGTCCGCGAACTGATCGCCCCGTGGCTGCCGCCCTCGTACGACGGGGACTTCGAGGTCGTCCGCGAGACGCAGTACACCTTCCGGGCCCGCGTCGCCGACCGCTGGCGCCACGGACGCGTCTTCCTGCTCGGCGACGCCGCCCACCTCACCCCGCCGTTCATCGGGCAGGGTCTGTGCTCGGGGCTGCGGGACGCCTACAACCTCAGCTGGAAGCTGGCGCGGGTGCTGCAACAAGGGGCTCCGGAAGGGCTGTTGGAGACGTACGAGAGCGAACGCAGACCGCACGCACGGCATGTGGTCCGGCTCGCGGTCGCGATGGGCTGGGCCATGACGGGCGGGCAGGACGGCGCGGCGGCGATCCGGCGCCGGGTGCTGTCCGCGGCCTGCCGCATACCCGGCATCACCGAGCGGGCCGGCCGTGACCTCAGCCCACCCCTGACCGCCGGACCGCTCGTGCGGCGCGGGCTCCGCCGAGGTCTGGCAGGCACGCACTGCCCGCAACCGTGGGTGAGCCCCGGCGGACGACGCACCCGCCTCGACGAAGCGCTCGGCGACTCCTTCGCCGTACTCACCGCCACCGCACCC
>NZ_JBEYVC010000339.1:0-3404 GCF_040643855.1 Streptomyces sp. NPDC047072
CGGTCGATCGGCGGCGCCTGCCCGGCGGGTTGATCGCCCTGGCCCTCGGCGGCTTCGGCATCGGGCTGACCGAGTTCCATGGCGGGCGGGGGTGTTCGGCGTTACCTTCGTGCGGTCGGGGACAGTGCGCGAAGGAGGGTCCGTGAAGTCCAGGGGCGAGCGGCACATAGGTCTGCTGAACGGTTTCGCGGCCTACGGCATGTGGGGCCTGGTCCCCCTGTTCTGGCCGCTCCTCAAGCCCGCCGGGGCGGCGGAGATCCTCGCCCACCGGATGGTCTGGTCCCTCGTCTTCGTCGCCGTCTCGCTGCTCTTCGTACGACGCTGGGCGTGGGCCGGTGAGCTGCTGCGGCAGCCGCGCCGGCTGGCGCTGGTCACGGTCGCCGCGGCCGTCATCACCGTGAACTGGGGCGTCTACATCTGGGCCGTGAACGCCGGTCACGTGGTCGAGGCCTCGCTCGGGTACTTCATCAACCCGCTGGTCACCATCGCCATGGGCGTGCTGCTCCTCAAGGAACGCCTCAGGCCGGCGCAGTGGGCGGCGGTCGGGGTCGGGTTCGCCGCCGTCCTGGTGCTGACCATCGGCTACGGCCGTCCGCCGTGGATCTCCCTCGCGCTCGCCTTCTCCTTCGCGACCTACGGCCTGGTCAAGAAGAAGGTGAACCTCGGCGGCGTGGAGTCGCTGGCCGCCGAGACCGCGATCCAGTTCCTGCCCGCGCTCGGCTACCTGCTGTGGCTGACCTCCCGGGGCGACCTCAGCTTCGCCACCGAGGGCCCGGGACACGCGGCCCTCCTCGCCTCGACCGGCATCGTCACCGCGCTCCCCCTGGTCTGCTTCGGCGCGGCGGCGATCCGGGTGCCCCTGTCCACGCTGGGACTGCTCCAGTACCTGGCCCCGGTCTTCCAGTTCCTGCTCGGCATCTTCTACTTCGGTGAGGCCATGCCGCCCGAGCGCTGGGCCGGATTCGCGTTGGTCTGGCTGGCGCTGACCCTGCTCACGGCGGACGCCCTGCGGACCGCCCGCGCGGCCAGGAAGGGGCTCGCGAGCGCCGGCACACCTCTGCCGACGGGCACGGTCATCGCCGTACGGGAGGCGGAGGCAGCCGCTCCCGGGCCGGAACCGCTCGACTCGCCCGCAGTGCGGCCGTAGGGTGCGCTGGGGCTTCAGGGGCCCTCCAGTAGGACAGCGTCAGACCTCGTTCGCCGCTATAAGTGGCTCCATGACGGAGACACCCGCACCCCTGCACTGGAAACTCGTCGTCGACGCCGGCGACCCGCACGCCCAGGCCGACTTCTGGGCGGCCGCGCTGCACTACGTCGTCGAGGACAACGACGCGCTGATCCAGCGGCTGCTGGAGTTGGGCGCGCTGCCGCGCGAGGCGACGGTCGAGTTCCGTGCGCGGCTGGCCTTCCGGGACCTGATCGCCGTACGGCATCCGGACGACCCGTACGACAAGGAGCGCGGCAGCGGGCTGGGGCGGCGGCTGCTGTTCCAGCGGGTGCCGGAGCCGAAGACGGTCAAGAACCGGCTGCACATCGATCTGCACGCGGCCGGGGGTCAGCGGGCGGTCGAGGTGGAGCGGCTGACGGGGCTCGGTGCGAGTGTGGTGCGGGAGGTGGACGAGCCGGCGGGGACGTGGGTCGTGATGCGGGATCCGGAGGGGAACGAGTTCTGCGTGCAGTGAGGGGGCCGTCCATGGACGGGTGTGAGCGGCGGGGTTCGCTATGCGGACTCCCCTGACCGGATTGCGCCCTTGACGGTGGGTCAGCTCCGGCTTCACCATCCAGGCACCTCATTAGCTGTGGAATCCCTGTGGATTCCCCGGAATTCGGAGCCCCCCACATGAAGCTCTCGATTCCCGGGCGCGCCGCGGCCACCGCCGTCTTCGCGTCCGTCTCCCTCCTGGCCGGCGGATCCATAGCCGGTGCGGCCCCCGAGGCACCGCCCGCGGTGGCCGCGGCGCCGGACATCCCGGTCGCCAACGTCAAAGCCCATCTGACCCAGCTCCAGTCGATCGCCACCGCCAACGGCGGCAACCGCGCGCACGGCCGTACCGGCTACAGAGCCTCGCTCGACTACGTGAAGGCCAAGCTGGACGCGGCCGGGTACACCACGACCATCCAGCAGTTCACGTCCTCCGGCCGCACCGGCTACAACCTGATCGCGGACTGGCCGGGCGGCGACACCAACCAGGTTGTCATGTCTGGTTCACACCTGGACAGCGTGACGGCCGGCGCCGGCATCAACGACAACGGCTCCGGCTCCGCGGCCGTCCTGGAGACCGCGCTCGCCGTCTCCCGGGCCGGCTACCAGCCCACCAAGCACCTGCGGTTCGCCTGGTGGGGCGCGGAGGAGCTGGGCCTGGTCGGGTCCCGCTACTACGTCACCAACCTCTCCAGCGCGAACCGCGCCCGCATCAGCGGCTATCTGAACTTCGACATGATCGGCTCGCCCAACCCCGGGTACTTCGTCTACGACGACGACCCGGCCATCGAGAAGACCTTCAAGGACTACTACGCCGGGCTCGGCGTCCCGACGGAGATCGAGACCGAGGGCGACGGACGGTCCGACCACGCGCCGTTCAAGAACGTGGGCGTGCCGGTCGGCGGGCTGTTCAGCGGGGCGGACTACGTCAAGACGGCGGCGCAGGCGGCGAAATGGGGCGGTACGGCGGGGCAGGCGTTCGACCGCTGCTACCACTCGTCGTGCGACACGACCGCCAACATCAACGACACGGCGTTGGACCGTAACGCGGACGCGGTGGCGTACGCCGTGTGGGGGCTGTCCTCCTAGCGGGGCCGTTCTTCCGGGTCACTGTTCGGTGGCCTGCGTCTACGACTGTGTCTGTGCCTGTGCCCGTTCGGCGAGGCGGAGCATGCGGGCGCGGGCCTTCTCCAGTGGGGCCTGGTCGTCGGCGGCGGGGCCGTCGCCGGTGGCCAGTTCCGTCCACAGGGTCAGCAGGTCGGTGCCCAGCTCCAGGCCCTGGTGGGGGTCGCGTACGGCGCGCCATGCGGTGGCGGCGCTCTGGATGTTGCCGTACGCGGCCTCGGGGTCACCGGCGTGGTGGTGGATGCGGGCGAGGTCGAGCGAGATCCGTACGGCGTGGACCGGTTCGCCGCCCAAGTAGGCGATGTAGGCGGAGAGTTCACGGGCCTGCAGCAGGTCGGGGTGGTCGGGGGCGAGCCGCTGCGTGCCGTCCGCGACGACCTCCTCCGCCAGTTCGCCGGCGACGTCTATCCGCCCCTCCCGCACAGCCGCGTGCACCCGAGCGACGGCTTCACCGAGCACACCGCCGACCTCGTCGCCGCCTTCCCCCAACACCGCTTCGGCGACGGCGTCGAAGCCGCGGACGGGGGTCGGTTTGGGGTCGGGGTCGTCGTGGAGGGGGGTGGGGGTGATGAAGGGT
>NZ_JBEYVC010000340.1:0-3340 GCF_040643855.1 Streptomyces sp. NPDC047072
GAGCGGGGCGCCGAGTTCGCCGTGCTGCGGGCGCTGGGCGCGCCGCGCCGCCGGCTGGCCCGCGCGGTCGCCGTCGAGCAGGGCGTCCTGGTGCTGCTCGCGCTGCTGGTGGGGGCCGCGCTGGGCGCGGTGCTGACCCGGGCGGTGATCCCCCTGATCGTCCTGACCGCCGAGGCGACCCGTCCGGTCCCCCGGGTCCTGGTCGAACTCCCGCTCCCACGGGTGGCCGTACTACTGACGGCGGTGGCCCTCGCCCCGGCCCTGGTCATCACGGCACTGGCGGCACGACGGGCGGATCCGGTGCGGGCGTTGCGCGAAGGGGGCGAGTGAGGTGGTTCCGGCCAACGGGAGTTCGGACGAGGAGGCTGGCAAGTCGGTGCGCGATCCGGGAGGTTCGGGAGAGGCACCTCGCAAGTCGGCGCGCGGTCAGGGGAGTCCGGCCCCAGCCGCCCGCGGCTCCGCACCCCTCCACACCCCCTGGATCCGCACCCGCCTGCGCACCGCCCCCGCCACCGCCGTCGCCCTCACGCTGCTCGTGGCGCTGACCGCGTGTCTCGCGGCCGCGTTCCCGCGCGCGGTCGACCGGTACGAGGACGTCGGCCTGCGCCGGGCCGCCGCGCAGGCCCTCCCGGACCGGACCAGCGTCGAGGTGTACGCCCCGCCGCCCTCCGAACTCGACCCGGCACGGATGCGGGAGGACGCGCTGCGCCCCGCCACCCTGCGCCGACAGGACACGGAACTGCGCGCCGAGGTCCCCGGCCCGCTCGTCGTCGACCGCGACCAGTCGTCGTACGGCGTACGCGGCACCCAGGGCATCGAGACGCCCGAGCCCTGGCTGCCGCGCCCCACCGGCAAGCCCGCCCAGATGATCCTCTTCGCCCAGCAGGGCCTCACCGGCCACACGTCCGCCGTCACGGGCCGGCTGCCCCGCGCCACCGGCACGGTGACCGCGACCACGGCCCAGGTGGAGGCCGCGGTCACCACCGACACCGCCAAGACCCTGCACATCAAGGTCGGTTCGGTGATCCACCTGCCGACCGGCTTCCGCACCCTCACCGTCCGCGTCACCGGCATCGTCGCCCCGCGCGCCCCCGAGGGCGCCTACTGGTCCACCAAGCCCCTGCTGCGCACCCCGTCCCTGATCAGCGAACCCGCGCCCTCCGTCGACAAGTACTGGCTCGGCGCGCTGCTCCTCGCCCCCGAAGCGGCCCCGGTACTGCTCGCGCTGCCCGGAAGCGCCGAACGCTACTGGCAGTTGGCGCCCTCCGACACCGCGCTGAGGGCCCGCGACGTCCCGGCCCTGAGCGCGGCGATCGCCTCCCTGGAGGCCGGCCCCGCCCTGCGGGAGGTGCGGCTGGTGGTCGACGGCGTGACGACCACGGGGATGGCGGAACTGGAGGGACGGACGGAGGTCACCACCGACCTCGACGAGGTCCTCGCCTCCTACACCCGGCTCCGCGAGAGCGTCGCCCCGCTGGTCGCCGTCGCCGCGTTCGGCGCGGGCACGGTCGCCGTCGTCGTCCTGCTCATGGCGGGCGGCCTCACCGCGGACCGCCGCCGCACCGAACTCGCCCTGCTGCGCGCCCGCGGCGCCTCCCTGCCCGGCCTGAGCACCCGTCTGCTGGCCGAGACGGCGGTCGTGGCCGTCCCCGCCGGCGCCCTCGGCCTCGCCGCCGCCCTGCTCGCGGTCCCAGAGGGCCGGGCGGCGTACGCGCTCGCGGCCGCCGCGGCGGTCACCGTCGTCACCTGCGCCGCCCTGCCCGTCCGCGCGGCGGCCGCGCACCGCCGGGTCCGCGTCCACACCGGCCGCGAAGACGTCTCCTCCCTACGGCCGTCCCGGCGCCGTACGGTCGCCGAACTGACGCTGCTCGTGCTGGCCGCCGGGGCGGTCGAGACGCTCCGCAGACGAGGGGTCGCCGACACCTCCGGACCCCAACTCATCTCCCTGGCCCCGGTGTTGGTCGGCGTGATCGCCGCACTGGTCCTGGTCCGCCTCTACCCGCTCCCGCTGCGCGGCCTCGCCCGCCCGGCCGCCCGTCTGCGCGGCGCGGTCGGCTACCTCTCCCTGGCCCGGGCGGGCCGCACCTCGGCCTCCGCCGTACTCCCGCTGCTCGCCCTGCTGACCGCCCTGACCACCGCGGCCTTCGGCGGCTCGGTCCTCGCGGGCGTCCGCGAGGCCCGCGACCACGCGGCGCTCCTCGTCGTCGGCGCGGACGCCCGCATCGAGACGATCGGCCCGCTGCCCGCGGACCTGCCGGACGAGGTCCGCCGACTGCCCGGCGTTTCCCAACTCACCACGGCGAGCGTCGAGTACGAGGCGAAGCCGCAGTCTGCGCCGCAGACGGTGCCGTTGGTGGGGGTGGACCCGGCGGAGTACGCGGCCCTCTCGGAGCGGACCGGCATTGGGCCGTTCCCGGCACGGGAGTTGAGCCGCTCCGGTGCCGAACTCCCGGCGCTGGCCTCCCCGTCCACGGCACAGACGTACGGCACCCGCCCCTTCCCCGTCCTGCTCCCGGACGGCGGCGAGGTCACCGTCCGCATCACCCTCGTCCGCGACCGCACCCCCGTGGACCCCGGGACGGACTTCCTCGTCGTGGATCACGCGGGCCTGAGCGGGGCGACGGCCCGGCCGACCACAATCTTGCTCACCGGCGACCACCTGGACGGCACGGTGCTCCGCAAGGCCGCCCCCAAGTCGGCCTCCGTACACCTGCGTTCGGAGGAACGCGCCCGCTACGTCGACTCCCCGCTGCAGTCCGGCGCGGAGGGCGTCTACGGTACGGCGGTGGCGGCCGGCACGGGCTACGCGGTTCTGGCGCTGCTGCTGGCGCTCCTGCGCGCGGCGCCCGAACGCGCGGCCCTCCTCGCCCGCCTCCGCACGATGGGCCTCACCCGAGCCCAGTCCCGCCGCCTGCTGATCCTGGAGTCACTTCCGCAGGCCGGGCTTGCGGCGGTGGGGGGTGTCCTGACGGGCTGGTCCACGATCCGCCTCCTGGCCCCGGGTTTCGACCTCTCCGCCATCGCGCTCCCGTCCGCGCAAGTCCCTTCGGGGGGAGCGGAGTTGTCGATCGACCCGCTGTCCTTGGCGCTACCGGCCTTGTCAGTACTGGTGTTGGCGGTGGGGATGGGGATCGGCCAGGCGTGGTGGACAGGACGGCGGGGGTCGATTCAAGAATTGAGGGCGGGGGATGGTCGATAGACGACGGCCGGTGGGGGCTGGTCGCGCAGTTCCCCGCGCCCCTGAAGCCCCAGACGGCTCCTACCGCGCGTTCTCGACCGGCCAGGACGTCCTGACCCTGGTCGAAGCGCTCGGGCGCGAGCAGGCGGATATCGTCGGCCA
>NZ_JBEYVC010000341.1:0-3204 GCF_040643855.1 Streptomyces sp. NPDC047072
CACCCCGTTTGCACGTCTCCTCCAAAACCCCGGCCGGCATAAGGGATGGGACGTCAGCTCGGACCCCGCCCTCGGGCTGCCCCACGACTTCGGTGCCGCTCGCGGAGTAGAGCGCGGGGTTGGCGAAGCCGAGGTTGGCCTTGCCGGCCGCCGCGGCCTGCTGGTTGTAGAGGGCCGCGAAGGCCGCCCACTCCGGGGCCGCCGCGCTGGTGCCGCCGACCGTGGACCAGGAGCCCTGCGAGTAGATCGAGACGCCGGGGCTGGGGTTGGCGTGTGCCGAGACGTCCGGGACCTGGCGGTAGCCGCCACCGGCGCTCTTCTGGACGGCCGTCTGCCAGCTCGGGATCGTGAAGACGGTGGACTTGCCGCCGCCACCGCCGGACCAGGCCACCTCCTTGCTCCAGGCGTTGGCCGAGGTGACGGTGAGCTTGGTGCCGCCCACGCCCGTGACGTACGGGTCGCTCGCCGGGTAGTCGACGGAGGTGCCGCCGTCGCCGGCGTCGTCGGAGCCGTCGTCGCCGGAGGCCGCGTAGAAGCCGAGGCCCTCGGCGGCGCCCGCCTTGAAGACCGCGTCGACCGCGTTGATGTTGGAGGTGGTGCGGGCGGACTCGGCGGCGCCCCAGCTGATCGAGGTGGTCGGGATGCCGGAGTCGACGATCGCCTGGTAGGTGTCGACCTCACCGGCGTCGGAGTTCGGGCCCTCGAACACGGTGACGTTGGCCTTGGGGGCGATCGCGTGCAGGACCTCGATGTCCAGCTCGACCTCGACCTGGCCGTCGCCGAGCGCGCCGGAGCCGCCGTCCACCTTGGACACGGTCGGGGTGGGCGAGCCCAGGCTGTAGTTGGTGTCGTACTTCGTGATGTTGGACTGCTGGAAGCCGTCGAACTCCAGCAGGGCGATCTTCTGGCCGCTGCCGGTGTAGGTGCCGGAGACGTTGTAGCCGCCCTTGAGCTGGGCCGGAGTGTAGCCGCCACCGGGGCCGTTGTGCGGGGAGACCGTGTGCGGGGTCGACTGGTGGTGCAGCTGGACCCGGTTGTTGAGGCCCGCCACGTCGCTGACCAGGGAGGCGAAGGAGGACGGCAGCGTCGGCGCGCTGTCGTTGGCGTAGAAGGAACGGCCGGACTTCGCGTCCTTCCAGTTCGACAGCTTGGTGCCGAAGGCCTTCTGCAGCTGGGCGGCGGTGCCGCTGGCGTCGACGAGCAGGTTCCCGGAGTGGACCTTGCCGACGGTGACCCCTTGGGAGCGCAGGTAGTCCTTGAGCTGCCGCACCTCGGCGTCGGTCCGGCCGAAGCGGGCCGCGAACTGGCTCTTCGTCAGGTAGTGGCCGTAGGAACTCGAGTGCGGGTCACTGACCTTGGCGATGAAGGTGTCAAGTGCCGTGCCCCCTCTGGGAGTCAGGCTGATCGCCACCGATATGCGCTTGCCTGCGGCGACGTTGCCGGTGCGGGTCGCGTTGTGTCCGAGGCCCTTGAGGACGTCACCGGTGACGGCGGCGCGGGCCGTGTGGGGCGCGTCGGCGGCGTAGGCGGCGGGGACGGCTGCCGTGATCAGGGCCGGCACGGCGACCAGGCCGAGCAGTTTGAGGCGTGACTTCACTGCGGTCCTCCGAGGTGGGGGGTGGTGAGGTGTCCCAGAAGCGGAACGAGATCACCGTAGGAACCGCGGCCCCACCCCCATAAGCGGGGGAACCCTTGCGTCCTGTGTTAACTGCGGATGTCACGTCAACGGCGTGTGTCGGGCACGCGGGGGAAGCGCAGACGGGCGGGCTGGCTGACCGTCACCGCCTGGGTGGCGGGCCTGGGTTGCTCGTCGTCGCCGGTGTCGACGGCCGCACCGGAGGCGATGACGGCGACGGCCATGGCGTGTGCCAGTGCGGTGCGCGAGCGGACGCCGACCTTGCGGTAGACCCGGGACAGGGCCCCTTCCACGGTCTTGACGCTGATGAACAGCTCGGCGGCGACTTCCCTGTTGGTCGCGCCGCCGCCGACCAGTTCGGCGATCCGGGCCTCCGTGGGCGTGAGTTCGGGCCCCGCACCCGCCTCGGCGCCGCGCTCACCGGCCTCCAGCCGGGCCAGCTCGTCCCGGGCACGGGCCGCGAGCGGGGCCGCGCCGATCCGGGTCGCCGTCTCCAGCGCCTCGGCGAGCGCCTCGCGTGCCGCGCCCCGGTGGCGGGAGCGGCGCTCGACCGCGCCGAGGGCGATGAGGGTGCGCACCAGCTCGACGGGCAGGGGCAGTTGGCGGAGCCGCCCGACTGCGGTCCGCAGCCTCACGGCTCCCTCCTTCGCCCGGCCGAGTCCGGCCTCGCGCAGTCCCTCCGCCCGTTCCAGCGCCGCGAGTACGCTGCCGGGCACGCCGTCCGTCACACGGGCGCGGGCGTCGTGGAGCACGGCTCCGGCCGCGTCCGTCTCGCCGAGGACGACCAGGGCCTCGGCGAGGTCGCCGTACCAGTGCAGCAGGGGCGGGTCGGCGGCGCACATGGCCTCACCGAGTGCCTTGACGCGTTGCAGTGCCTCGACCGCGGCGGCGGCCCCGCGTGAGTCGCCGCCCAGGAGTTCGGCCTGTCCGAGGACCGCGAGGGCGCGCAGCAGGAACAGCCGGTCGCCGTCGGCCTCCGAGGCGCGTACGGCCTGCGCGGCCAGCCGTCTGGCCTCCTCGGCGCTGCCTCCGGTGGTCTCGGCGAGAGCCGCCGCGTAGAGCGCCGGAGCCGCCTGGGCCAGGGTGCGGGCGCCGCGGGCCGCGGTGTGCAGCGCCTCGCGGCAGTGGCCGGCGCGGACCTGGATGCGGGTCAGCGCCACCAGGGTCGCCATGACCTCCTCGGTGCCCGCGAACTCCCCTATGGCCGCGAGGAGTCGGGCGACCTGGTCGTGGGCCTCGGTCACCTTGTCGGAGTCCAGCGCGAGGATCGCCCGCATCCGGACCAGCCGCCAGCTCTCCGGGCCGCCGTCCGCGCCGCCGACCAGGGCGAGCGCCTCCTCCAGCGCGACATCGGCGGCGACCGGCTCCCCGGCCAGGGAGCGCACGCGGGCGAGGGTGGCGAGCGCGTCGATCCTGGTGTCCGTGTCACCGGCCACGGCCGCGTGCCGCGCGGCCCGTCGGGCGTGCCGGGCCGCCTTACCCGGGCCCTGGCCTGCACCTATCTCTCCTTTGACACTGATCGGCAGTACGGTGTCCCCCATGCGCCCCGACACGCCTGCCGAGAACGT
>NZ_JBEYVC010000342.1:0-3185 GCF_040643855.1 Streptomyces sp. NPDC047072
AGGCAAGCACACCGACCCGCGGTTCGCGTCCTGGTGGGAGGACAACTCCAAGGAGGCGTACTCCACCGGCCTCGCGAACGCCGCCGCCGCGTTCGACAACTACGCGAAGTCCAAGCGCGGACAGCGCAAGGGCAAGCGAGTGGGCATGCCGCGTTTCAAGTCGAAGCGGAAGGCCCGCCTTACCTGCCGGTTCACCACCGGCACGATCCGCATCGAGACCGACGGCCGGCATGTGACGCTGCCCCGCCTGGGAACGATGCGCGTCCACGAGCCCGCCGGCAAGCTCCTGCACCGCGTGCAGGACGGCACGGCCCGGATCCTGTCGGCGACGGTCCGGCGCGAACGCGGGCGCTGGTTCGTCTCGTTCCAGGCCGAGGTCAAGCGTGACCTCGTACGGGTCGCCCGCCCCGGCGTCGCGGTGGGCATCGACCTGGGCATCAAGACGCTCGCCGTGATGGCCGACAGCACCGGCGAGATCCGCGAGGTGGCCAACCCGCGTCGTCGAGTAGGCGAGGCTGAAGTCGCGGTAAGCGAAACCTGTCAGCAGGCCCTGCTTATTTCTTGAATATGTGGCGCATGCCTCCCAAAGCGGACAGGGGTCGGGTGGGCGCGCGTTGAGCTGTCGACAATTTTGCTGATAGTTCTCTCGTCCAGCGCGCGCCGTCCCAGCCCCTTGTCTTCAGGGAGTCTTTCGTGAGCAGGGAAAGAACAAGCAGGGCCCGTCACCGGCGGACCTGGCGGGGTGTCGCCGGCGTGGCCGCCGGTGTCGTCCTCGTCGGCGGCGGTTTCGCGGCGGCGAACGCCGCGACCACCACCGAGAAGAAGTCGGCCGCGCACTTCGCGGTCGACAAGAAGGCCACCGGCACGGCCGCCGTGGTCAGCGCGGCGAACGCGTTCCTCAACACGCTGGACTCCGACCAACAGGCGTCGACCGTCCTGGAGTTCAGCCAGGCGAACGCGACGGCCTGGTCGAACCTGCCGTGTGCGGGCACCTGCCGCCCCGGCATCGACTTCGGCTCGCTGAGCGACGAGCAACTCGCCGCCGCCGAGCATGTGCTGAAGGTCGCCCTCGGGACGGGCAAGGACACCGGCTACGACCACGTCATGCAGACGATCCTCGCCGACGACGTGCTCGCCTCGGCGGAGTCGACCAGCTCGGCGGCTCCGGCGCCGAGCGCGACGGTCACGGACACGGCGACGGATGCGGCGACGGCCACGGCCACCGCGACTCCGACCGACGCCCCCACCGGCGCCCCGCCCTCCGGCGGTACCGGCGGCGGCGCGGGCGGCTTCGCCTACGGCAGCGGCTACTACTACATGGCGTTCCTCGGCACCCCGTCGAAGACCGGCACCTGGCAGCTGCACTTCGGCGGCCACCACCTCGCCGTCAACATCACCTTCAAGAACGGCAAGGTGGCCGGCGCGAGCCCCTTCTTCAGCGGTATCGAGCCCACCAGCTGGACCGCGGACGACGGCACGACGTACGAGCCGATGGCGGAGTTCCGCAACGGCATGCTCGCCCTCACCGGCAGCCTGACCACCGAGCAGCTGGCCGCGGCCAAGCTGTCGGAGTCCTTCGGCGACGTGCTTCTCGGCCCGGGCTCCGACGGCGAGTTCCCGGCGACCAAGGAGGGTCTGAAGGTCAGCGAACTGAGCCCCAAGCAGCAGAAGTTGGTGCTCGCGGCCATCCACCCCTGGGTCGCCGACGTGGACGACGCCACCGCGAAGCAGCTGATGAAGACGTACGCCAAGGAGCTGAAGGACACCTACATCAGCTACTCCGGCGGCACCGGCCTGGACACCAACGGGGACTACGTCCGTATCGACGGTCCCGGCGTGTGGGTCGAGTTCATCTGCCAGACCGGGGTGGTGTACCGCGACAAGATCCACTACCACACGGTGTACCGCGACCACACCCGCGACTACGGCAGCGAGTTCTCCTTCTCATGACCCGTCCGCGAAACTGGCCGGCCGCGCTGCTTCGCCTGGTGGCCGGGATCGCGTTCGCGGTACCGGCGGCGCTCCTCCTGGGGG
This sequence comes from Streptomyces sp. NPDC047072, assembly GCF_040643855.1. Lineage (NCBI taxonomy): Bacteria > Bacillati > Actinomycetota > Actinomycetes > Kitasatosporales > Streptomycetaceae > Streptomyces > Streptomyces sp. NPDC047072. The sequence continues at coordinate 2,035 of NZ_JBEYVC010000342.1, forward strand.
CGTCGCCGGCCGCCGCGCACCCGATGCCGCACTCGGTCGTGCAGCTCGACGTGTACAAGGACTCGGTCTCCGCGCGACTGGAGCTGCCCGTGGGGGAGTTCACCCGGGCGAGCGGGATCGACGTGTCCGAGAAGACGCTGGGCGCCCGGACCGGGGCCATCCGCGCCTACCTGGTCGCGCACATCCGCCCGACCGCCACGGACGGCAGCACCTGGCAGGTCGCCGTCGGCCGCCCGACCCTCGGCAAGGCCGTCCAGACGGACACCGGCGAGTACCGCGAGCTGGTCGTCCGCGCCACGCTCACGCCGCCGCCCGGCATCGACGTACGGCACTTCACCTTCGGCTACGACGTCATCGTGCACCAAGTCGTCACGCACACCGTGCTGGTGACGGTACGTCAGGACTGGGCCGCCGGACAGGTCGACGGCGCGGGCACCACCCAGGTCGGCACGATCCGCGTCGACACCCGGACCATGAAGGTCCCGGCACTGAAGGTCGACCTCGGCGCGGGCAGCGCCTGGCGGGGCTTCGTCGCCATGGTGGAACTCGGCGGCGACCACATCCTGACCGGCACGGACCACCTGCTGTTCCTGCTCATCCTGCTGCTGCCGGCACCGTTGGCGGCGAGCGGGGGCAGGGGCGGGGACGGCAGCGGGGGCGGGGGTGGAGGAGTCGGGCCCGGCCGTTGGGGCGGGCTGGCCGACGGGCGGGACGAGGGCCGCGGTCTCGGCCGTCGGCGCGGACTGGTCGGCGGCCGGGACGGAGACCGCGGTCCCGCCCGTTGGGACGGACTGGTCGGCGCGCGCACCGCTCTGGCCCGTATCGGGTGTATCACGCTCGCCTTCACCGCCGGGCACTCCGTCGCGCTCGCCGTGACCGCGATCGGGCGGCTGGACATTCCCGCCTGGCCGGTGGAGGCGTTCATCGCGGTGAGCATCCTGGTCGGTGCGGTTCACGCGATCCGGCCGCTGTTTCCCGGCAAGGAGGCGCTCGTGGCCGGGGTGTTCGGGCTCGGGCACGGTATGGCGTTCTCCTTCGTTCTGGCCGAACTGCACCTGTCCACCGGTCAACTCGTCACCAGCCTGCTCGGCTTCAATCTCGGTATCGAACTGGTCCAGCTCCTGCTGGTCTGCCTCGCCCTGCCCTCCCTG
>NZ_JBEYVC010000343.1:0-1822 GCF_040643855.1 Streptomyces sp. NPDC047072
GCTTCACCCGGCACACGACGCTCCCCTACCCATCCATACAGGCGTTGGCCCTGTTGTATGAATGACACGACTTCGGCGGTACGCTTGAGCCCCGCTACATTGTCGGCGCGGAATCACTAGACCAGTGAGCTATTACGCACTCTTTCAAGGGTGGCTGCTTCTAAGCCAACCTCCTGGTTGTCTCTGCGACTCCACATCCTTTCCCACTTAGCGTACGCTTAGGGGCCTTAGTCGATGCTCTGGGCTGTTTCCCTCTCGACCATGGAGCTTATCCCCCACAGTCTCACTGCCGCGCTCTCACTTACCGGCATTCGGAGTTTGGCTAAGGTCAGTAACCCGGTAGGGCCCATCGCCTATCCAGTGCTCTACCTCCGGCAAGAAACACACGACGCTGCACCTAAATGCATTTCGGGGAGAACCAGCTATCACGGAGTTTGATTGGCCTTTCACCCCTAACCACAGGTCATCCCCCAGGTTTTCAACCCTGGTGGGTTCGGTCCTCCACGAAGTCTTACCTCCGCTTCAACCTGCCCATGGCTAGATCACTCCGCTTCGGGTCTTGAGCGTGCTACTCAGATCGCCCTGTTCGGACTCGCTTTCGCTACGGCTACCCCACCCGGGTTAACCTCGCAACACACCGCAAACTCGCAGGCTCATTCTTCAAAAGGCACGCAGTCACGAGAATGAAGACAAGTCTTCATTCCGACGCTCCCACGGCTTGTAGGCACACGGTTTCAGGTACTATTTCACTCCGCTCCCGCGGTACTTTTCACCATTCCCTCACGGTACTATCCGCTATCGGTCACCAGGGAATATTTAGGCTTAGCGGGTGGTCCCGCCAGATTCACACGGGATTTCTCGGGCCCCGTGCTACTTGGGTGTCTCTCCAACGAGCCGCTGACGTTTCGACTACGGGGGTCTTACCCTCTACGCCGGACCTTTCGCATGTCCTTCGCCTACATCAACGGTTTCTGACTCGTCCTGTCGCCGGCAGACGACAGAAGAGAGATCCCACAACCCCCACGACGCAACCCCTGCCGGGTCTCACACGTCGTAGGTTTGGCCTCATCCGGTTTCGCTCGCCACTACTCCCGGAATCACGGTTGTTTTCTCTTCCTGCGGGTACTGAGATGTTTCACTTCCCCGCGTTCCCTCCACATACCCTATGTGTTCAGGTATGGGTGACAGCCCATGACGACTGCCGGGTTTCCCCATTCGGAAACCCCCGGATCAAAGCCTGGTTGACGACTCCCCGGGGACTATCGTGGCCTCCCACGTCCTTCATCGGTTCCTGGTGCCAAGGCATCCACCGTGCGCCCTTAAAAACTTGGCCACAGATGCTCGCGTCCACTGTGCAGTTCTCAAACAACGACCAACCACCCATCACCCCGGAGCTTCACTCCGAGTGCACTGGGGCCGGCATCGAGGGCGTTCATTCCCTCAGACACCCAACAGCGTGCCCGACCAGACCCTGTCCGGAGATCATGCGTTCCACGCTCCGAAGAGCAGTACTGGCAGCCTCCGACCCAGACCCAGGCCGAATAATCAACGTTCCACCCATGAGCGACCAGCGCGAGACATTCGCCCGCGTTCTGGCGTCTGGACCCCCAAAGAGGCCAGGTGCTCCTTAGAAAGGAGGTGATCCAGCCGCACCTTCCGGTACGGCTACCTTGTTACGACTTCGTCCCAATCGCCAGTCCCACCTTCGACAGCTCCCTCCCACAAGGGGTTGGGCCACCGGCTTCGGGTGTTACCGACTTTCGTGACGTGACGGGCGGTGTGTACAAGGCCCGGGAACGTATTCACCGCAGCAATGCTGATC
>NZ_JBEYVC010000344.1:0-3090 GCF_040643855.1 Streptomyces sp. NPDC047072
GTTCCTGTTCATCGCCCACGACCTCGCTGTCGTACGGCACTTCTCGCAGCGCGTCGCGGTCATGTACCTCGGCAAGATCATCGAGGTCGGCGACCGGGACTCCATCTACACCCGCCCCCGGCACCCGTACACCCACGCCCTGCTGTCCGCCGTACCGGAAGTGAACCTGTCCGGCGACGACCAGGAGCGGCGGGAGCGGATCCGGCTGGCCGGTGACGTGCCCTCGCCGATCTCGCCGCCGTCCGGCTGCCGCTTCCGCACCCGGTGCTGGAAGGCGCAGGACAAGTGCGCGACGGAGGAGCCCCCGCTGGTCCAGATCTCCGGCAACCGCGAGGGCCACCTCACCGCCTGCCACTTCCCGGAGGACCCCACGATCGAGGCCCGCGACGAGGACATAGTCCTGGATCCGGCACTGGCGGCGCTGGAGGAGTCAGAGGACTAGACCGGAGCCGCCACGGTGATGATCTCCGGGCCGGTGGGGGTGCACGGCCCCCGCCGCCAGTCGCCGTAGCGTTCGACGACCCCGAGGCCCGCCTCGGCGAGGAGGCCGGAGAGGGTTCCGGGGTCGACGAAGCGGAGGGTGGAGCGGCTGACCTCGTGCAGCCGCCGCCCGACGAAGGTCTCGGTGAACGTCACCCGGTCACCCGCGGGCTCCTCGGTCTCCCGCCACACCCGTACGGTCCCGCCGTCCGGTCCGGTGACCTCCCGCACCCGGTCCGGCGTCCAGGTCTCCCACTCCCGGGCCGTCGGGTTCCGGGTCTCGAAGACGAACCGCCCGCGGTACCCGAGCGCCCCGCGCACCGCCTTCAGGGCGTCCCTCACCTCCTCGTCGCCGAGGAGCAGTTGGAAGACATGGCCGGTCATCACGACCAGGTCGAACTCGCCGTCCCACAGCTGGCTGCGCAGATCCCCGAGCACCCACTCGACCCGCGGTTCGCGCCGCCGGGCCCGCACCAGCATGGCCGCCGCCGGATCGAGTCCGGTCAGCCGCCCCCGGTGCCCCTCGGCCCGCGCCCGCCCGAGCAGCCGTCCGGTCCCGCACCCGACGTCCAGCACCGACTCGGCGCCCATGACGTAGCCGTGACAGAAGTCGTCGCCCGGCCCCCACGGATGGAGGGAGTCGTACAACGCGGCAAGCGATGGATCACCGAACGACCGATCGACCATCGCGGCAGTCTGCCACACGCGGACCGCCCCGGACGCGGGATCGGTCATCCAACAGGTAGGAGGCGTACGTGAGTTACGGCCCCGAGGAGTCGCTCGGCGCGGCGGCCCCCGCGGCGGACGGCGCCCGGGACGGCGCCACGGCATCGGAGCGCAGCGTCCGTACCTGCGGGGAGAGCAGGGCCGCCGCGGTGGCCAGGACGACCACGCCCGCGCAGCCCGCCAGCGCCGGCCCGGTGCCGACGGCGGCCGCCACGGGGCCGGCGACGAGCAGGCCGAGCGGGGCGAAGGCGAGCGAGCCGAACCAGTCGTAGGAGCTGACCCGGGACAGGACCTGTTCCGGGATCTCGCGCTGGATCGTGGTCGCCCACAGCACACCGAAGACGTCGCTCGCGACGCCGGCGCCGAACATGGCCGCGGCGATCAGCCACACCGGTGCCTCGGCGCCGAGCAGCGCGATCGGCACGGCGGCCGGGAACGTGCAGAGCACCGCCACCAGAAGGGGCCGGCGCACCCGTACCCGGGCGGCGAGGCCCGCCCCCGCGATGGTGCCCACGGCCTGCGCGGCCACGATCACCGACCAGCTGCGCGCGCCGCCGAGGTGCTGCTCGGCGGTGAGCGGGCCCAGGACCCCGACGTTGGCGTTGAGCGCGGCGACCACGACCGCGTACTGCGCGACCACGACCCACAGCCACTGCCGGGAGGCGAACTCCCGCCAGCCCTCGCGGAGATCGGCCCACCCCGACGACTTCCCGCGCGGACGCGGGGCCACCCGCAGCCGTGCGGTCAGCGCCGCGCTGACGACGAACGACGCGGCGTTGATCGCGAGCGCCCAGCCGGCGCCCACCAGCGCCACGGTCACCCCGGACAGCGCGAGGCCCAGCAGCAGCGAGCTGTTGGTGCCGACCCGCAGCATCCCGTTGGCCCGCTGCAGCCGGCCCGCGGGCACCACCGACGGCACCAGGCCGTCCATCGCCGGGGCGAACATCGCGGTGGCCGTGCCCGCCGCCACCGCGAACAGACACAGGGCCGTCAGCGGCGCGTGACCGGTGAGCACCATCGCGGCCAGCCCCGTGTACGAGGCGGCTCCCAGCAGATCGGCCAGGACCATCAGCCGCGACCGGGACATCCGGTCCGCGATGACCCCGCCCGCCAGGATGAACACCAGCTGCGGCAGGGCCTGGCAGGCCAGCACCAGCGACAGCCGGCCCGCACTGCTCCCGGGCAGTGAGAGCACCGCGAACGCGAGCGCCACCCGCGCGAATCCGTTGCCCAGGACGGAGACGATCCGCGCGCACATCAGCAGGACGAACTGCCCCTCGCGCCACAACGGCGGTGCGTCCGAAGAGTCCGAAGAGAGAGCCACGAGGGGGCACCCTACGCTCGACGGGTAAGGGCCCGTGCACCAGGTGCACGGGCCCTCGTTCCCCTGGAGCGGACGTTCATGGGCTCGGGTCAATGGGCCGGGAAAGTCCGTTCCGACAAGGGGGCGGCTGACGGAAAGGGGTGTGTCAGGCCGCCGCCTCGGGGCTCTTGGAGAGACGGGACGCCGGCGCGGCGTCGGCTGTCTCAGGGTAGTGACAGGCGGTCAGATGGCCGGGCTTGTTTCCCTCCACCTGCACCAGCGGGGGAGCCTCGGTGGCACACTTGTCGGTCGCCTTCCAGCAGCGGGTGCGGAAGCGGCAGCCGGAGGGCGGGTTGATCGGGGACGGGACGTCGCCCTGGAGCCGGATGCGCTCGCGGGCGGGGGTCTCGTCCACCGTCGCCTCGGGTACGGCGGACAGCAGGGCCCGGGTGTAGGGGTGGCGCGGGTTGCCGTACAGGTCGTCGCGGTCGGCGATCTCCACGATCCTACCGAGGTACATGACCGCTACACGCTGTGAGAAGTGCCGTACGACAGCGAGGTCGTGGGCGATGAAGACGAAG
>NZ_JBEYVC010000345.1:0-3038 GCF_040643855.1 Streptomyces sp. NPDC047072
GGCGAAATGCCCTAAATATCGCATACGGCCGGGACATCCGCACCAATCACCCCCTCCCCGCTAGCGCAACGGCCCGGTGATCGGCTCCACCGCGGCCACCAAGCGGCCTTCCCTCACGAACGCGTCCGCTGCCGCGAGGTCCGGGGCCAGGTAGCGGTCCGGGCCCGGGCCCTCAACCCCTGCCTTGCGTACGGCGGTGATGGCGGCCTGGGTCGCCGGTGCGGGGCGCAGGCCCTCGCGGAGTTCTACGGCGCGTGAGGCGGCGTAGAACTCTACGGCGAGGACGCGCGCGAGGTTGTCGACGGCGGTCCGCAGTTTCCGGGCGGCCGACCAGCCCATCGACACGTGGTCCTCCTGCATCGCGGAGGACGGGATCGAGTCGGCGGACGCGGGCACCGCCAGCCGCTTCATCTCGCTCACCAGCGCGGCCTGCGTGTACTGCGCGATCATCAGCCCGCTGTCCACGCCCGCGTCGTCGGCGAGGAACGGCGGCAGGCCGTGGCTGCGGTTCTTGTCGAGCAGCCGGTCGGTGCGGCGCTCGGCGATCGAGGCGAGGTCGGCGGCGGCGATGGCGAGGAAGTCGAGGACGTAAGCCACGGGCGCGCCATGGAAGTTGCCGTTGGACTCCACCCGACCGTCCGGCAGGACCACGGGGTTGTCCACGGCCGAGGCCAACTCCCGCTCGGCGACGAGCCGTGCGTGGTCCATGGTGTCCCGTCCGGCGCCGGCGACCTGCGGGGCGCAGCGCACGGAGTAGGCGTCCTGGACGCGCGGGGCGTCGTCTTGGTGGTGCCCGGTCAGCTCCGAACCGGCCAGCACCGCCAGCATGTTGGCGGCGGAGGCGCCCTGTCCCGGATGCGGCCGGATGGCGTGCAGTTCGGGCGCGAGCACCTTGTCGGTGCCGAGCAGCGCCTCCAGGCTCAACGCGGCGGTGATGTCCGCGGACTTGTAGAGGTTCTCGAGATCGGCGAGGGCCATGACCAGCATCCCGAGCATGCCGTCGGTGCCGTTGAGGAGGGCGAGCCCCTCCTTCTCCCGCAACTCGACGGGCCGGATGCCGTGTTCGGCGAGCAGCTCACCGGCGGGGCGCACGACCCCGTCCGGCCCCTCGGCGTCGCCCTCCCCCATGAGCGCGAGCGCGCAGTGCGAGAGCGGGGCGAGGTCGCCGGAGCAGCCGAGGGAGCCGTACTCGTGGACGACGGGGGTGATCCCGGCGTTGAGCACGTCGGCCATGGTCTGCGCGACCTCGGGCCGCACACCGGTGTGCCCCGAGCAGACGGTCTTGAGACGCAGGAACATCAGCGCCCGTACGACTTCCCGCTCCACCCGCGGTCCCATGCCGGCCGCGTGCGAGCGCACGATGTTGCGCTGCAGCCGGGCCCGGAGTTCCTGGCTGATGTGCCGGGTCGCGAGGGCGCCGAAGCCGGTGCTGACGCCGTAGACCGGCTCGGGCTTGGCCGCGAGGGCGTCCACGATCTCCCGGGCCGCCGCGAGGGCCGCCACCGCCTCCCCGGAGAGCTCGATCCGGGCCCCGCCGCGGGCCACGGCGAGCACGTCGGACGCGGTGACACCCGACGTCCCCACCACCACAGTGTGCATATCCATATTCAGGAGCGTACGCAGTGAAGACAGGGATGTCACCATCGGGGGCGGGGTTCACCCCTTACCGGCACGTCATGCCTTACGGCCGCCCCCGGAATCGCCGCCGCTCCGGCGACGCCTCCAGGGAGGGTTCGTCGGCGAGGCGTACGACGGGGTCGTCGGCCCCCTCCCGGCCCGCGACGACCGGCCGCGTGGCCCGCTCGGCCTTGGCGCGGTACTGGGCGGCGTCAGCCAGCCGGAACAGCCGCCGCCCGGAGCGTACGGCCCCGATGGCGTCGGCGGTGGAGGCCACCCCGCAGGCCACGCCCTCGCCCAGCTCCAACTCGCCCGCCCTGCGGCACAGTTCGTCGGCGGCCTCGACGACCTCGTCCACGGACGGGCCGACCGCCAGCAGACAGAACTCGTCCCCGCCGAGGCGGGCCGCGAGTGTGCCCGGCAGCATGGCACCGCACAGCGACAGCACCGACCCGAAGCGCTCAAGGAGGCGGTCTCCCACGGCGTGCCCGCGGGTGTCGTTGACCCGCTTGAGCCCGTTGAGGTCGCACACGACGAGACTGACGACCACCCCGTCCCGCCGGTGCCGCTCGATCGCCTCGTCCAGTCGCACGTCGACGGCCCGCCGGTTCGCGAGTCCCGTCAGCGCGTCCGTGAACGCCAGTCGGCGGGCCTCCTCCAGCCGTTCGGTCTGCGCGATGCCCGCGGCGACGACTGCGGCGAGCACGGTGGCGAAGTCGGCGCAGTCCCTTCCGAAGACGGGTACGCCGGTGGCGCGGGCGACGTACAGCTCGCCCCAGGCGCGGCCGTTCAGCACGATCGGGGCGACGACGCAGCAGCCCCTTCCTCTTCTGCGGAGGGCGGCGACGCGTTGGTGCACGTACCCCGGCCGGACGCCGGCCGTGGGGCCCTCCGCGGTCTCCACCCACGCGTTGGGCTCGCCGCCGCCGGCCCAGCGTTCGTGCAGGAACTCGGCGATCTCCGGGAACTGGTGTACGGGGTAGGCCTCGTCGTCCGGGAACTCCTCCTCGTCCGGGGCGCGGTCTCCCACGTTCACGAGCACCCTCAGGCGTCCGAGCTCCCGCTCCCATACGGACAGTGCGGCGAAGTTGCCGCCGAGGGCGTGGCGGGCGCCGTTGGCTGCCGCCCGCCATGTCTCACGCGAACTGTGCGCGGCGGCCATGCCCTGCGCCAACGCGACGACCGCACTCAGCCGAGTGTCCTCACCCATCACTCCAGGCTAGGGAGGGATCGGGGGTGGGGTGGGGTGCGGTTGGGCCGTTCGGGCAGGTGGGAGGGGGGTCGTCGGGTGCGGCTTGGTGGGGGCGGGCGTTGTGCGCAGTTCCCCGCGCCCCTGAAAAGCCGCCCACGGTTCGGTGGTGGGTCGGGGCCGGGGGGGGGGGGGGTTGAGGCGCAGGCGGGGGGGGGGGGGATTGGAAGGC
>NZ_JBEYVC010000346.1:0-2997 GCF_040643855.1 Streptomyces sp. NPDC047072
GGGCCCGCGACAGCTGCGCCCGGTACACGGCCGCGAGCGCGGGCCACAGCCGCGCGCGCGGCCCGAGCTCGGCCGCGCCGGACGCCGTCTCCAGGACGACGGGCGCGCTGCCGGGCAGCACCTCGGCGGGTACGACACTCACGTGGCTCTGCTCCTCTTCGCTCCGGCGGTCGCCCTCTTGCGTACGGATACGCCGGTCCGCGTACTCAAAGGTGCTCACGCCTTCACCAACCCCTGCTGCGCGGCCCCGCCCAGCGCCAGGTACACGTCCTCCAGGCTGGGCGTGGCCAGCGTGAAGTCGTCGAGCGCGGCGAAGGCCGCCCCGCCGGTGACGGTGGCGACGACCGCGCGGGCCTCCTCGGGGGCGAGCCGCAGCGTCCAGCGGCGCCCTGCGGCGACGGCCCGGTCCTGGAGGGCGGCGACCTCGGGCACGTGCAGCGGGGCGGTCTCCCGCCACACCAGGTCCACGCGCACCTCTCCGGCGACCTGCTCCTTGAGGCCGTTCGGGGTGTCGCAGGCGATCACGCGCCCCTGGTCGAGCACGGCGACCCGGTCCAGGACGGTCTCCGCCTCGATGACGTTGTGGGTGACGAGCAGCACGGTCGTGCCGCGCTCGGCCCGGCGCCGGTCCACGGCCGACCACACGGCCCGCCGCGCCACGGGGTCCATCCCGGTCGTCGGCTCGTCGAGCACCAGCAGCGGCCGTTCCCCGACCAGCGCGGCCGCGAAGCACGCGAGCCGCCGCTGGCCGCCGGACAGCTTCTTGAGCGGCCGCCCGGCGAGCGGGGTGAGCCCCAGCTCCTCCAGTACGGCGTCCCGCTCGTCCCGCGCCTGCCGGGCCTCCAGGCCGCGCAGCCGGCCGGTGGTCTCCGCGGCGAGCGACACGGTCAGCTCGTCGAGGGCGCTGGACTCCTGGCCGAGGTAGGCGAGGATCCGCGCGGCCCGGTCGGGGTGGCGCACGATGTCGTGCCCGAGGATCTCGACGCTCCCGGAGTCGGGCCGCATGAGTCCGGTGAGCTGGCGCACGAGGGTGGTCTTCCCGGCGCCGTTGGGTCCGAGCAGCCCGAAGATCTCCCCGCGCCGCACATCCAGCCGCACGTCATCGGTGGCCCGCACCTCGGGCGTCGCCGGCGCCCCGCGCCGCCCCCGCACCGCCGGATAGGTCTTGGTGAGCCCGCGCACCGCACACACGACATCCCCACGATGCCGAAGTGCCTGCCCCACACGCGTACTCACAAGGGACGAGCCTAAGGGGTCGGGGGTGCCGCGCGGTTCCCGGGTGCCCTCTCACACCCGAATCCACCGCAAAACACAATCTCCGCTCACTCGCCGGCGGGCGCGTGCTCGGCCGCCGTCCGCACGTCGATCTCGCGCCAGAACCCGGCGCGGATCGCATAGCGGTCGTGTTCGTCGATCTGGTCGTCCTTGTGGGCGAGCAGCCCGAACCGCGCCGCGTACCGCAGCAGCTCGCCGTCGATCCGGTGCGGGACCCGCGGGTACATCCCCGACAGCCGGATCAGATGCGCCTGGTCCCCCAGCCGCTCCATCCACCGCCGCGCGAAGACCTGCCCCACCTCGAAGGGGTCGCCCCCGACCGTGGTGATGTCCTCCTCCCGGTCGGCCCACCGCTGCTCCGCCGTGGTCAGCTGCGCCAGCGTCGGCATGGACGCGGCCTCGGGCGACTCGGCGGGCGGCCGGTCGACCCACCCCTTGTCGGACGACCACCGCAGCGTCGCGGAGGACGGCTGCGGCGCGGGCTGCACCCCGGGCGCCCGCAGCGCGGCGAGGTCCTTCGGCGTGGGCACCCCCTTGGGCGCCGGTACCCGCTCCTGCGCGCCGTTCTCCGAGGCGGTGGTGTGCTCGCCCTCCTCCCGGGCCCGCTCCGGCGCGGACTCCGGCAGCGGCGCGGAGAGGATCGCGGCGATCTCCGGCCGTGGCACCGGCGGCGGCGCGCACACCCCGCCGAGCTCCTTCGCGCGTACGGCCTTGGTGATCCACGTGCGGTCCAGCACCCGCCGCTCGTCCGCCTCGGCGACCAGGTCCTCGGACTGGTTGTAGTCCCCGTCGGCCGCCTGCACGGCCCACAGGTGTACGGCGACGCCGTGCTCCTTCGCGGCCATCATGCCCGGCAGCAGATCGCCGTCGCCGGTCACCAGCACCACGTCCGAGCAGGCGCGGTTGCGGGCCAGCTCGGTGAGCTCGGCGTGCATGGCGGCGTCCACGCCCTTCTGGGCCCAGCGGCCGTCGCTGCGGGTCAGGGCGCCCAGCCGGACGGTGACCCGGGGCATCACGCGCAGCCGGCGGTGCTCGGGCTGCGGAACCCGGTCGGGGGCGCCGTCGAACCAGTAGATGCGCAGCAACGGGCGCTCGGTGTCGGACTCGGCGCGGTCGCGCAGCCCCTGGACGAGGGCGGCGTGGTCGACGGTGATACGGGATCGCGAGGGCTCCCCGGCGAGGAGGCTCGCGGCGGCCCCGAGCAGATACCCGGCGTCCACCAGGACGATGCAGCGGTCCACGCGACTCACCCTCTTCCGAGGCGGCTTTACTTCGGGCTTGCTTCGAGTCTGCCCGACCGCGCGGGGGTTAACGGCCCGAACTCGATCTTCGGCGTGGCGTTTCGGGGCATCGGGCCGGGCGCGCGCCCCGACAAGGCCTGTCACACACGGTAATTATCCGACATGCGCCTCTTATCAGCCTATGTGAGTCTGATCCCGGCCCCTAGATCCCCCACAGGAGGCAGATCACCATGGCCAAGAACAAGAACCGTGACCGTAAACAGCCGCAGTCCGAGCGTGGACAGCAGCAGGCACAGCAGTCCTCGATGCAGGACCAGGCCGAGCAGCGCATCTCCCAGGTGACGCCCGCCGATGTCGCCCGCAAGGGCCGGCAGAAGCGCTTCGGCCACAACTGACCGCACAGAGGGGCGCGTCCGTGAACGGACGGGCCAGCAGGCCGGCGCGGCAGATCTCCGCCATGTACGCCGCCTCGTTGAGGCCG
>NZ_JBEYVC010000347.1:0-2789 GCF_040643855.1 Streptomyces sp. NPDC047072
TCCTCGAACGCCTCCTCGGTACGCAGCACCGAGGTGAGGAAGCCGATCCGTGCGTTGATGCCGTGCTCGGTGAGTACGCTCCGCAGCGATCGGAGGTGGTCGGCCGCCGCCCGCTCTCGTTCGAAGCAGCCCGTCGAGACCGTGACCTCACGGAGTTCGGCCAGGTCGCCCCGGGGATGCTGTTCGGTCATCGCGGCCAGCAGTTCGTTGAGCTCCCGTTCTTCCGACAGGCGGGGATCGGCCGCGGCCTCCAGGGTGTTGGGGCAGAAGGCGCATCCGACGCAGCGGCTCCGGGCGTTCGGGTTGAGGGTCGCCGCTCGGCCGCCGTCCCGGAAGTACCCGCCAACGGCCTCGTCGGCGTCGATGCGTTCGACGCTGCCGATCCGCTCACCGCCGAGCTTCAGCTGTCCGTCCTCCAGCCGGAACGGCGAACGAGCCGCGTTCAGCGGGACGATGAGCTGCCAGGGCACCGACGGAGCGGTGTCGAGGCGCACCAGCACACGGGCCCGGTGGCGTGCGATGTCCGACGAGATCCCGTGCAGGTTGATGGAGATGAGCAGCGCGTCCTCGACGGGAACCGAGTAGCGGGCCGCGAGGCGTTCAACAGAGGTGAGCGAAGGCGTTGTTGCGGGTAGTTCGCCTAGCACTGCGGACATGCGCGCACTCCATCCCAGTCAGCCGTAAGGGGGTCCTGGTACCGCGTCGGCGGCCCGTTCCGTCTCGGTGCCGATGAGAGGAGAGCGTGCTGGAGAACACCGGGACGGCTAAACCGCCTCCCGGGACGACCCGAGGACGTCTTGGGACGTTTTCAGGGGCGCGCGAGCGCGCGAAGGTGGGCCATGAGGGCGTCGACGTCGCTCAGGTCGGAGAGAACAAGGTGGGCGCCGGCTTGTCGTAGCTCGTCTTCGCTGTGGACGCCGGAGGCCACCGCCACGATGTGCGCGCCTGATGTGAGGGCGGCCTCGACATCGCGGGGGGTGTCGCCGACGAGCACCACGGCGGTGTCGTCCGGAAGGCCGTAGACGGCCCGGACCCTGTCCCGTGCCACGTCCACCAACGCCGCCCTGTCAGCGGAGTCGGCACCGTAGGCGCCGACTCCGAGGTCCAGGAGGGCGTCCAGTCCGAAGGCGCCGAGTTTCACCCGCGCGTTCGCGGCGATGTTCCCCGTGAGGACGGAGGAGACCATGCCGTCCTCCTCTGCCACGGCCTTGAGAGCCTGCCGGACACCAGGAAGGACTCGGCCCCGCCGGCTGAGGTCGGCGTCTCGGCCCGCCCCTGCCGCCTCCAGCGCGGCCAGCGCGGCCTCCCACGCAGGCGGTTCCAGGCCGTGATCGTGGAACATGCCGGAGATGATCAGCCGGTCCGTCCGCCCCTCCGTGCGCGCGGGACGTACCGGCGCCCGGCCGACGAGAGCCGTGAACGCGGCGGCGTAGATCTCCTTGCTGACCCCGGAGTTGTCGATGAGGGTGTGGTCGATGTCCCAGAGCACGATGAGCGGCATCCTGCCAGCGTAAGCACACCGCTCACCTACTCTCGATGAGCCGGTCGTCCTTGCGAGTGCGACCACGGGTGCGATTGGATTGTCCGAGTGAATGAACGATTGCGCTCGGCACTCGTCCAGCGGGGGATCACCGAAGAAGATCTCGCCGAGCTCTGTTCCGTCGACCCCAAGACCGTGGGCCGCTGGGTCTCCGGCCGGGTTCCCCACCGCCGGCACCGCTTCGCCGTAGCCAAGCACCTGCAAGTGGACGAGGTGTACCTCTGGCCGGACGGCCGCCAGCGACCCGCTCACCTCGAAGCCCTGAGGTCGGAGATCGTCGAGGTCTACCCGAACCGCGCCAGCGTCCCCAGGGACGTCTGGATCTCCCTCCTGCTCGGCGCCGTGAAGCACATCGACGTCCTCGTCTTCTCCGGTACGTTCTTCGCCCAGACCAACCCGCACATCGCCCGCATGCTGCAGGAACGTGCGCAGGCCGGAGTCAGGGTCCGTCTGTGCTTCGGCGATCCGTACGGGGAGGCGGTAGCCGTCCGGGGGCGCGAGGAAGGCATCGGCGACACCCTCGCCGCGAAGATCCGGGCCTCGCTCACGTACTACCGCGCCCTGGTCGGCGCCCCCGGCTGCGAGGTGCGGCTGCACGACACGACGCTGTACAACTCGATCTTCCGGTACGACGACCAGTTACTGGTCAACCCGCACATCTGGGGTCAGCCGGCGAGCGCCAACCCGCTCTTCCAGCTCCGGCGCACGGACGGCACCGACTGGTGCGACCGCTACACCGAGAGCTTCGAAGCCGTATGGAACACCGCGCGCCCCTGGGCGCCCGACCGTCAGGAGCACCACCAGCGTGGGCAGGACTGAGTACTACAACGACCCGAAGGCCCCCAAGCCCAACACCCTGATCCCGGCCAGCAACCTCCTCGTCGTCAACAGCGAGGGCGCGATCCTGCTCCAGCGGCGCCGCGACACCGGCCAGTGGGCGCTGCCGGGTGGCGCCCAGGACTTCGGGGAGAGCCCCGCGCAGTGCGCCGTGCGCGAATGCGAGGAGGAGACCGGCATCGTCGCCGAGGTCACCGGGTTCCTCGGCGTCTACTCCAACCCCGCGCACATCATCGAGTACACGGACGGAGAGATCCGCCAGCAGTACGAAGCCGCCTACATCGGCCGCCCGGTCGGCGGCGCCCCGACGGTCAACGACGAGGCCGACGGCGTGCGTTGGGTCCTCCCGGAAGAACTCGACGGCCTCGACATCCACGCCAGCATGCGGGAGCAGATCGGCCACTACCTCTCC
>NZ_JBEYVC010000348.1:0-2782 GCF_040643855.1 Streptomyces sp. NPDC047072
CCTTGGCACGCTCGGTGCGCGGATAGGCCTCCAGCAGCCGCCAGAACCGCGGCCCGTGCCCGGGCACCAGCAGATGCGCCAGCTCATGGAGCAGGGCGACCGCGTCGCCGTCCTCGTCGCCGACGGCCGGGCCGCCCTGGACCGGCACCTCCTGGTCGCCGGAGAGCCGGGCGATCAGGGAGACGGCGGGTTCGCGGGCGGAGACGGCGCTGAGCGTGGCCGTCGTGGGACCGCCGGAGGGCATGGTGTGGCCCCCGTGACCGCCGTGGCCGTCGTCGGCCAACGCCGGGAGCGGGGCGAGGGCGAGCGAGGCGGTGAGCGCGGCGGTGGACAGGGTGCGGGTGAACAGGCGCATGGGAGGGCTCCTTCCGAGCCGTGATCCGGGTGTGGTGTCCGAAGGGACTGCCCGAGTCACGAGCGGGTCGGAGAAACGGTTCAAAGAACTCGGCTGAACCGTCCGGCGGCACGGCACGTGTGAGGCGCGGGGTCGCGACCGGCGCCCCGAATCCAGCCCCCTCCCATCTGACGAGGAGACATCATCATGCGCGCACGTACGGCTCTCATCGCGGCCCCGCTGGCCCTCGCCCTGGCCGCCTGCGGCGGCGGCGCGGACGGCGGGGCCAAGGACTCCGGCGGCGCCGAGCGGGCCGCGCGGATCTCCGTCGTGCGGTCCGACGGCCTCGGGGACATCCTCGTCGACGGCCAGGGCCGCACCCTGTACGCCTTCACCAAGGACAAGGACGGCGCGAGCAACTGCGACGCCGACTGCATCGCCGTGTGGCCCGCGCTGACCAGCACGTCCGGCACCGACGCGGGGAAGGGGGTGCGGGCGGCCCTGCTGCACGAGAAGCGGCAGTCGGGCGGTGCGGTCCAGGTCGGCTACGGCGACTGGCCGCTCTACTACTACGTCGGCGACGCGGCCCCCGGGGACGTCAACGGGCAGGGCCTGGACGGCGAGTGGTTCGTCGTCGGGGCCGACGGCAAGCTGATCCGCGCCGGCGCCTGAGACCCGAGACCGAGACCGGTCCCCGGGGAGGAACCGTGACCCAGATCAACATGCCCGGCGAGGAGGTGGAGCGCCTCGGCGTGCTCCTGCGCCGGGTCATCGAGCTGATCGACACCCAGGCGTCCGGGTTCAGCCCGGCCGACGTCGGGCTGCCGCTGGTGCGCTCCGGCGGCGAGTTCGACGACCGGTGGAACGACGGGCGCTTCCAGCTGAAGCGCGACAGCAAGGACCTCAAGGACGCCTGCGAGGCGATCGTGAAGGCGTTCGCGGACGCCGACCAGGAGATGGGCCGGTCGCTGAGGGGCGACGACAAGTGACGGCCCCGGCAGCGAAGGAGAACGGTTCCATGACCACGGCGAGCGCCGCACCCACGTTCGGGATCGGCATACCGGACAGCTGGACCGAGTACGACCTCAGCGGTGACACGCTGGCCGAGCGGCGGGCCGAGATGCTGCGGCACGCCCCCGACCGGCCCACCCTCGACCTCGTCAACCAGGCGTTCCGCAACGCCCGCCGGATCATGGACACGGCCCGGCGGCGCGGCGCGGTCTACGCGGCGGGCACCACCGCGATGTACGAGGACGGCCTGCTGATGGCCGGCCTCATGATCTTCAGCGTGACCCCGCCGCCTGGCGAGGACTTCTCCGCGCAGGGCCTGGCCCGGCAGCTCTCGGCGAGCGGCGACCGGCGCGGCGGCGGCACGACCCGGACGTTCAGCACGGAGAACCTGCCGGGCGTCGGGCCGGTCGGCCGGCTGGTGGGCGTGGAGGAGAGCGAGATCGCCGAGGGGGTGTCCTACCGGCTGGCCGTCATGCACACCGTCGTGCCGGTGCCGGGCCGCCGCCGGGCGCTGATCATCACCTGCTTCAGCCCCAACCTGCCGGTCGCCGACCAGCTGTACGACCTGTTCGACGCGATCACCTCGACCTTCGCCTTCGGCACGGGGACACCCGCGGTGGCGTAGCCGACGGCCCGCGCGAAAGGGCCCGACCGTCCTTCCCGGACGGTCGGGCCCTTCGTCGTACGACGGTCAGCCCGCCGTCGTGCCGGGCACCCGGACGGTGACGAACGCGCCGTCGCCGAACTGGACATGGGCCCGGCCCGGTTCGCTGTCCCGGCCCATCAGACCGCGCGGCAGCCGGGCGCCGACCAGCTCGCCGTCGGAGGCGAGCCGGGGTGCGAGCAGCGCACCGCAGCGGTTGCGGCGTACGACGGTCTGCCAGCCGGAGATGCCGCCGAGCAGCGCCTCGTTGTTGCCGCCCACCACGAGCCCCCAGCCGTCGCCGACGCTGCCCCGGGCGAGCGCGGCGAAGTCGCCGTCCAGCTCGGAGTTGATCATCAGTTCGGCGTCGTCGACGAGGATGGCCCCCGCCGGGGAGTCGACCCGGCCGAGCGCGGCGCGGAAGTCGGCCACCGCCACGTCGGCGTCGTTGAACACCTCCACCACGCCCGGTTTCCCGGCGAGTCGGCGCAGCGGGGAGTTCCGGGGCGCGACGACGACGATCTTCGTGCCGAGGGCGGTGAGGGAGCGGGCCATCGTCAGCAGGACCGTGCTGCGGCCCGAGCGGGGCGGGCCGGCCACCACGAACGACGGGACGACCGTCAAGTCGGTGCCCAGGGCGGCCAGTTCGTCGCCTCCGACGCCGACCATCGCCCACAGCGGCGAGACGCTCTTCGGGCGGCGCTCGAACGGCGTCATCGGCTTCATTTTCACGGACTCACCGGTGCTCTTGACCTCCGCGGCGGCCTTGGCGCCCAGTTCGGAGAGCTCGGCCC
>NZ_JBEYVC010000349.1:0-2739 GCF_040643855.1 Streptomyces sp. NPDC047072
GGGCCGGCCCCCGCCCCCCGCGGGCCGGCGGGGGCCCACCACGGGTCGATCAGCCCTTGGAGTGGCCGTTGAGGGCGGCGAGCGGGGTCTCGGCGAGTCCCAGCTCGCCTGCCCTGTCCAGGAGTTGCTGCAGCTGTCCCGCGTTCGAGCCGCCGCTCTTCATCAGCTTCAGCAGCAGCGCGGAGACGGTCAGGTGCTGGACGTCGGCCGTGGAGGCCGGGCCGAGGATCCGGCCCAGGTCGTCGGTGAAGCTCGACGAGCCGTCCAGCCACGGACGCGCGAGCGCCTGTGCCGTCTCGGAGTGCTGGACGAACCCGTCGACGCCCTTGCCGAGGGCGACCGCCCCCACCAGCCGGTCGAAGAAGACCGAGTCGCCGCCGACGATGTCGATGTCCGCGTTCTCCAGGCCGGTGGCCAGCACCGTCGCCTGTGCCTCGGCGACCTGCCGCTGCACCTCAAGACCGGCGAGCCGGATGTCCTTCTCGGCCGCCAGGCGCAGCCGGTACTCCTCGTGGCCGCGCGAGGCGTCGTCCAGCGCGGCCATCGCCGCGGCCTTCTCGGTCAGTCCGGCGGCCTCCGCCTTCAGCTTCTCGCCGATGCCCTCGGCTTCGGCGAGCGCCTGGGCCCGGGAACCCTCGGCCTGGGCGAGGGACCTGGCGCGGGCTCCTTCCGCCTTGGCGAGGGACTTGGCGCGAGACCCCTCCGCCTCGGCCCGCATCCGCGCCTGGGTCGCCTCAGCCTCGGCACGGCCGGCCTTCTCGATGACCTCGGCCTCCTTGTCACGGACCTGCACGGCGGCGAGCCCCTCGGCGGCGGCTTCGGCCTGCACGCCCTCGGCGAGCCTCAGCCTCGCCTGCGCGTCGAGGTCGGCGCTCTTCAACCGGGCCTCGGCCAGGGTGAGTTCCTCGGCGGCGCGGTGGACGGCGGCCTGCTCGGCGGCCTCCGCGGCCTTGATGTCCTTGACCAGCTTCTCCTGCGCCTCGGCCTCTGCGGCGATGATCACCGCCTGCCGCTCGCGCTCCGCCTCCTCCACGGCACGCAGGGTCTTGACGGCCTCCTCCTGCTCGGCGACGGTCCGGTCCACCGCGACCCGCTCCCGGATGACCTCGGCGATCTCCCGCTTCTCCGCCTCGACCTCCTTCTCTGCGGCGATCCGCGTCAGCTGGGTCTCCCGCTCGCGGGCGATGACCTCAAGGAGCCGGTCCTTCTCGATGCGCTCGCTCTCCACCGCGATGACCCGCTCGCGGTTCTTCGCGGCGACGGCGATCTCCCGGGCCTGGTTCTCGCGCTGCACCCCGAGCTGCTCCTCGGTCTGCAGGAACGCGCCCTGCGCCCGAAGCCGCTCCTCCTCCACCACCCGCGCGGTCTCCGCCTCCTCGCGAGCCCGTACGGTCTCGATCTCCCGCCTCTGCTTGATCTCGGCGTCCGCCTGCCGGCGCTCCAGCTCCAGGATCGCCTCGCGGGCGTCGACGTTCTGCCGGGTGATCTCCTTCTCCTCGGTGCGCTGCGCCTCGTTGGTGCGCACGTGCTCCACGGCCGTCAGCTCGGTGATCTTCCGGATGCCCTGCGCGTCGAGGACGTTGGCGGGGTCGAGCTGGGTGAGCGGCGTCTGCTCGAGGTAGTCGATCGCCGCGTCCTCCAGGTGGTAGCCGCTGAGGTCGACGCCGATGACCTCGATGATCCGGTACCTGAGTTCCTCGCGCTTGGTGTAGAGGTCGGTGAAGTCCAGCTGCTTACCGACGGTCTTCAGCGCCTCGGAGAACTTCGCGTGGAACAGTTCCTGAAGCGTCTTCTGGTCGCTGGCCCGTGCCGTGCCGACCGCCTGGGCGACCTTGATGACGTCCTCCACCGTCTTGTTGACCTTGACGAAGAACGAGATCCGGATGTCGGCGCGGATGTTGTCCTTGCAGATCAGCCCGTCCTTGCCGGCCCGGGTGATCTCGATGGCCTTCACCGAGATGTCCATCACCTCGGCCTTGTGCAGCACCGGCAGCACGACCTGCCCGGTGAAGGTCACATCGACCTTGCGCAGTTTGGAGACGATCAGCGCCTTGCCCTGCTCCACCTTGCGGAACAGCTGGGAGACGACGAGGACGGCGAACAGGCAGACGGCGACGAGCACACCGATGCCCACGGTGATGGCATTCATGGCATACGTCCTTCAAGGATCAGTAAGTCAGGTGGGTCGGAGGGAAGTTGTCCCCGGCGAGAGTGAGTTCAGGCGGCTCGGTCGTGCGGCGGGCGACGGGCGGATCCGGGTTCGTCGGGGAAGAGCCGGTGCAGCGTCCGGACGAACCGGCACGTAAGCCACCAGGCGACGAACAGAGCGGCCACCGGCACCAAAAGCCTCAGCACACCCGCCAGGGTCCCCGTCGGTGCGAGCACCGCCAGCGTCAGGGCCGCGCCGACGCCGAACAGCCACGCGATCGCCGTCAGCAGGGAGAACGCGACCGTGACCGGCACGCCGCCCATGCCCAGACCATCGAGATCGACGTCCGTGTCGAAGCTGTCCACGGCCGCGGCACCGGCGGCGACCAGCAGCCAGAAGACCACGACCACGATCAGGGCGGTGGTGCACAGGAACACGGGAAAGCCGGTGGCGGCCTCGACGAACGTCCGCATCTTCCGAGGGGCCGTTCCCACGGCCGCAAGACCTTCCACCACCCCGAGGTCGGCGACCTCACCCTCGGCTACCAGTCCATGGAACTGGAGGGCACACCAGGCGCTGGCCGGGTGTGC
>NZ_JBEYVC010000350.1:0-2577 GCF_040643855.1 Streptomyces sp. NPDC047072
GTCGTCATGAGCGCACCCCCATCGGCAGCGCGGCACACACCGCGTCCAGGACGGACGCGTACGGCGTGCCGAAGTCGGCAGACAAGGCCGGCCGGCAGGGGGCGTCCGTCGGGGCTCAGTTCCCGCCGGGCAGCGCCCGTTCGAGGATCGTGCCCAGGTCGGCGGCGTCCGGCAGCGTGCCGAACGCGTGCCCCCAGTCGCCGCCGAGCCGGGTCGCGCAGAAGGCGTCGGCCACCGCGGCCGGGGCGTGCCGGACGAGCAGGGAGGCCTGAAGCGTCAGCGCCATGTGCTCCACGAGCCGTCGGGCACCGGCCTCGGACACCGTGGTCAACAGCTGCTTGAGCCGGGCCACCGCCGCGTCCAGGCGGGCGTCCGTCCCCTCGGCCAGGGCGAGTTCGCCGAACAGGGCCTCCGCGGTGGCCCGGTCCCGGCGCAACGCCCGCAGGACGTCGAGGGCGTTGACGTTCCCCGACCCCTCCCAGATCGACAGCAGGGGAGCCTCCCGGTAGTGCCGGGGCATGCCCGACTCCTCGACGTACCCGTTGCCGCCGAGGCACTCCAGGGCCTCCGCGGTGAACGCGGGCCCCCGCTTGGTGACCCAGTACTTCCCCACCGCCGTGGCGATCCGCCGGAACGAGGCCTCGCCGGCGTCCCCGCGCACGGCCCGGTCGGCGGCGCCCGCCAGCCGCAGGGTGAGCGTGGTGGCCGCCTCGGACTCCAGCGCCAGATCGGCCAGGACGTTGCGCATCAACGGCTGGTCCACGAGCCGCGCCCCGAAGGCGCTGCGATGCCGGACATGGTGCCCCGCCTCGACGAGCGTCTTGCGCATCAGGGTCGCCGACATCATCACGCAGTCCAGCCGTGTGCAGTTGACCATCTCGATGATGGTCTTCACGCCGTGCCCCTCCGGCCCGACCAGCCAGGCCACCGTTCCGTCGAACTCCGGCTCGGAGGAGGCGTTCGAGCGGTTGCCGAGCTTCTCCTTGAGGCGCTGGATGCGGAAGGCGTTGCGGCTGCCGTCGGGCAGGACCCGCGGCACGAAGAAGCACGACAGGCCTTCGGGTGCCTGGGCCAGCACCAGGAACACGTCGCACATCGGCGCCGACGTGAACCATTTGTGGCCGCGCAGGGTGTACACGCCCGGCTCGGCGGTGGGCGTGGCGACCGTGGTGTTGGTCCGGACGTCGGAACCGCCCTGCTTCTCGGTCATCCCCATGCCCGCGAGCAGCCCGCGCTTCTCGGTCGGCACCGCCAGCGCGGGCTCGTACTCGCGGCCGGTCAGCAGAGGTTCGTAGACCTTCGCCAGCTCCGGCTGGCGGCGCAGCGCGGGGATCGCCGCGTATGTCATCGACGTCGGGCAGCCATGCCCTGCTTCCGTGTGTCCCCACACCAGCCCGCCCGCCGTACGGACGACATGGGCGCCCGGTCGCGCGTCCGCCCAGGGTGCGCCGGCCAGCCCCTCGGCCACCGCCGTCCGCATCAGGTGGTGCCAGCTCGGATGGAAGTCGACCTCGTCGATCCGGTTGCCGTAGCGGTCGTGGGTCCGCAGTTCGGGCTCATGGCGATTGGCCAGATCCGCCCACTCCTGGGCCTCGGCGCTGCCGGCCCGCAGACCGAGCCGCCGTATGTCCTCCTCGGCCCAGCCCGCGCCCTCCCGTCGGAGCCCTTCCAGCAGGACCGGGTCGTCGGAGGCGTCGTAAGGGGCCAGGGGAGGGGCCTGGTTGGTGACGTCGTGCGTCGCGTGGCCCTGGGGCGTCGATGTCGAGACCATAGGACGAGTGTTGCACTCTCACTGCGATCGTAGCAATGATGCAATACGGCATACAGTACGTGACCATGCGGACGAACCCGAGAACGGACCTGGAGCTGCGCCCGCTGTCCGCCCGGTCGGTCGTCCTCAGCCTGCTGCTGGGCCTGCATCCGCCGGAGATGCCGGTGAAGGAGCTGGTACGCGGCGTGGAGCCGTTCGGGGTCGGCGGCTCCACCGTCAGGGCCGCGCTCAGCCGGATGGTGGCCGCCGGCGACCTGCGCCGCACCGACACCGTCTACCGCCTCAGCGACCGGCTGCTGGAGCGCCAGCGCCGTCAGGACGACGCCGTGCATCCCCGCACGCGCGCGTGGGACGGCGACTGGGAGATGCTCGTCGTCACGGCGACCGGCCGGGGCCCCGCGGAACGGGCCGACCTGCGCACCCGGCTGACCGTCCTGCGCCTGGCCGAACTCCGCGAAGGCGTCTGGCTGCGCCCCGCCAATCTCCTACGCCCCCTGCCGGACGGCCTGGACCAGGTGGCCCAGCACTACACCGCCCGCCCGGACCGGCCCGCGGGCGAACTCGCAGCGAGCCTCTGGGACCTCGACACCTGGTCGGCCACGGGCCGGGCCCTGCTCGACCATGCCTCCCGTAC
This sequence comes from Streptomyces sp. NPDC047072, assembly GCF_040643855.1. Classification (NCBI taxonomy): domain Bacteria; kingdom Bacillati; phylum Actinomycetota; class Actinomycetes; order Kitasatosporales; family Streptomycetaceae; genus Streptomyces; species Streptomyces sp. NPDC047072. Next base: position 2,406 of record NZ_JBEYVC010000350.1, read on the forward strand.
CGACGGCCCGGCGGACCGCTTCACCGCCTTCGCGGCCGTCGTACGGCATCTGCTGGCCGACCCCGTCCTGCCCGTTTCCTATGCTGTTCCTTCGAACTGCCATGCGTCAGAAAGGGATTCGGGCGTGCCGTTGCACAAGGACGACCCGAAGTCGGTCGGGGGGTATCGGCTG
>NZ_JBEYVC010000351.1:0-2574 GCF_040643855.1 Streptomyces sp. NPDC047072
GTGGACATCGTGGAGCGGCTGCGGACGTACGAACTCGACGCGGCCGTGACGTACCACAGCACGGTCGTGGCCCACGACTTCAAGTACGGCGACTGCCGCGGGCAGCAGGGCCACGGCCAGCGCGCGGCTGCGGATGCGCAGCACGGCGAGGGCCCGGGAACGCGCTGCCTGCGCTCCCGCCTCCGCTCCGATACCGGTCACGACCGGTGGTCACCCCCTCCCTGCCGTCCTGGACGCCTGCCTGTTCTGGCGTTGCTCACTCCCCCACTGTGGCACCCGCCACTGACATCGCAATGCCGGTGGGCCAAGTGCCGGACCGCTTGCGCCGCACCATAGTTGGGCTCCGGGCCCCCGTCAGCCGTATGGGCCGTCGCTCACTCGATGGAATGGCTTTGGGGAAAGGTGGATGACGTACAGCAAAGATCAGGCCCCGAATCCTGAGACGGATCCAGGGCCTGCCGGGTTCATCGATTCCCGGTTTTTTCTTGGCATTCGCCCGATTTTCCGGGTCGGACGAAGCCGGTCACTCAGGTGCCGACGGCCGCCTTCGCGGCGATGTCCGTGCGGTACTGGGAGCCGTCCAGGTGGATGCGGGCCACCGCTCGGTACGCGCGCTCGCGGGCCTCGGCGAGGTCCTCGCCGGACGCCGTGACGGACAGGACGCGGCCGCCGGCGCTCACCACGGCGTCGCCGTCGTGCTTGGTGCCGGCGTGCAGGACCCAGGCGTGCGGGGCGTCCTCCTCCGCGACCTCGTCGAGACCGGTGATCGGGTCGCCGGTGCGCGGGGTGCCGGGGTAGTTGTGCGAGGCGACGACCACGGTGACCGCGGCCTCCTCGCTCCAGCGCAGGGGCGGCAGGTCCTCGAGGTTTCCGGTGGCGGCGGCGAGCAGGACACCGGCCAGCGGGGTCTTCAGCCGGGCCAGCACGACCTGCGTCTCGGGGTCGCCGAAGCGGGCGTTGAACTCGATGACCCGTACGCCACGGCCGGTGATCGCGAGACCGGCGTACAGCAGGCCGGAGAAGGGAGTGCCGCGGCGGCGCATCTCGTCCACGGTCGGCTGGAGGACCGTGTCCAGGACCTCCTGGACGAGCTTCGGGTCGGCCCAGGGCAGCGGGGAGTACGCGCCCATGCCGCCGGTGTTCGGGCCCTCGTCGCCGTCGAGCGCGCGCTTGAAGTCCTGCGCGGGCTGGAGCGGCAGGACCGTCTCGCCGTCGGTGATCGCGAAGAGGGAGACCTCGGGGCCGTCGAGGAACTCCTCGATGACGACCCGATCACAGGCGTTCGCGTGGTCCGTGGCCTGTTGCAGGTCGCTGGTGACGACCACGCCCTTGCCGGCGGCGAGGCCGTCGTCCTTGACGACATAGGGGGCGCCGAAGGCGTCGAGGGCCTCGGCGACCTCCTCGGGGGTCGTACAGACGTACGACCGCGCCGTGGGCACCCCGGCCGCGGCCATCACGTCCTTGGCGAAGGCCTTGGAGCCCTCCAGCTGCGCGGCCTCCCCGGAGGGGCCGAAGACCGGGATCCCCGCCTCGCGCACGGCGTCGGCGACCCCGGCGACGAGCGGCGCCTCCGGGCCTACGACGACCAGGCCGACGTCGAGCCGCCGCGCGAGCGCGGAGACGGCGGCGCCGTCGAGGGCGTCGACCGGGTGCAGCTCGGCGACCTCACCGATACCCGCGTTGCCGGGGGCGCAGTGCAGGGCGCTGACGTCGGGGTCGAGGGACAGGGAGCGGCACAGGGCGTGTTCGCGGGCACCGCTGCCGATGACGAGGACCTTCACGGGGTCAGCCTAACGGGGTTCTTGTGCGGGGCTCCGAGGGCCGGGGGGTTGAGGGGTTGTGCGTTCCTCTGAAGGTGGGGGGTGGTGTCGGTGGTGGCTCACTCGTTGGTGAACTCCTCCATCACCGTCGCGCCCAGCTCACGGACGATCAGTTCGTAGCCGGAGAGGGCCGATTCGTTGAGGTCGGGGTCGTCGTCCTCGGGGATGTCGTCCTCGATGGAGACCGGGGGCGGGGGTGGGGACGCCGGGGTTCTGTTCGCGTTCGGATTCGGGGAGGAGGAGGGGCCGGGGGTGGCGGCCGAGGGTGTGGTGGGTGGGGGTGCCGTGGGCGGCGTCGACGGGGAGGGCGCCGGCGTTGGGGTGGCCGTAGGAGCACCGCCGCCGTAACCGCCGGTCGGGGCGCCGCCGTAACCGCCGCCTCCGTTGTTGAAGCCGCCGGAGGGGCCGCCGAAGCCCGAGGTCGACGGGGGTGCCGAGCCGCCGCCCGACGGGTCGACGAGCGCCTCGATCTTCCACTGCACGCCGAACTGCTCGGTGAGTGCCTGCCTTAGTACGTCCTCGCTGCCGCTGCTCGCGAAGTTGTCCCGGGCGCCGGCGCTGGCGAAGCCGAGTTGGAGGGTGGTGCCGTCGAAGCCGGCCACCTGGGCGTTCTGGCTGAGCAGGATCCAGGTGAAGCGGCGGCGGTTCTTGACCGCTTCCAGGATGTTCGACACCCTCGACGTCGGCGCCGTGACTGCTGGCTCTTTGCCGGACGATCCGCGTCGATCAAGGCCAAAGGCGGCGACCGGGGTGC
>NZ_JBEYVC010000352.1:0-2565 GCF_040643855.1 Streptomyces sp. NPDC047072
CTGGAGCGCCAGCAGCGGTGTCATCACCAACTCCAGCAGCCAGTCGGCCCGTTCGTGAAGGCCTCGCGTCGGCGAAAAGGCCTCGTCAGCCGTTCTGCCCGAGGGCTCCCTGGTCGACACCCTCCAGGCTGTCGCTGGAGACGGTGTGCCCGAGCGTGCTCAGGGTGTCGTCGACGTTGATGTGGTTCAGGTTGTCGCCGAGGGTGTCGTTCAGGCCCGCGGAGTGCGAGGGCGTGATCGCCGCGACGACGAAGCCGGTGGCGAGGGAGGCGATGGCGAGCATGCTGCGCTTCTTCATGCCGGGTTCAACTGCGGACCGGCGCCGGGGTCACGCCCGGCCTTCGGGTGATCCTCGCGCGCCGCGCGAGATCGTCCGCGGCTCCCGCCCACTCGGCGTGCCGGAAGGAGAAACCCGCGTCCAGCAGCCGGCCGGGGACGACCCGGCGGCTCTTGAGCAGCAGTTCGGTGTCCGAGCGCAGCGCGAACGCGCCGATCTCCGCCATCCAGCGGGTCGCGGGGAGCCCGACCGGCATACCCCACGCCGAGCGCAGCGCCCGCATGAACGCCCGCTGCGGCAGCGGCCCGGGGGCGGCGAGGTTCACGGGACCGGCGAGGTCCTCCCGGTCGACCAGGAACTCGACCGCGCGGACGAAGTCCTCGTCGTGGATCCAGGAGACGTACTGGCCGCCGCCCGCGACCGGCCCGCCGAGTCCGAGCCGTGTGAGCCAGGACAGGACGTCGAAGACCCCGCCGCGGTCGGGGCTCATCACCATCGCCGAGCGCAGGGCGACCTTGCGGGTGCGCGGGGTGTCGGCCTCCTGCTGGGCGCGCTCCCAGTTCCTGGCGATCTCGATGCTGTAGGCCCAGTAGTCGGGGACACCGGACTCGTCCCCTCCGAGGATTCCGGTCGCCTCGTCATGGGCGGCATCGAAACGGTGGGCGTAGATCGTGGCGGTGCTCATCTGGAGCCAGACGCGGGGCGGTCGTACGGCGGCCGCGATCGCCTCGCCCACGACGCGGGCGGAGTCGACCCGCGAGTCCATCATCGCCTTGAGGTTGTCCGGCGTGTAGCGGCAGCTGACGCTGCGGCCCGCGAGATTGATCACGACATCGCTGCCGTCGATCAGTTCGGCCCATCGCCCCAGCGTGGCGCCGTCCCAGCCGACCTCGTTGGGGCGTGTCGGCCGCCTGGTCAGGATCAGCACGTCGTGTCCCGCGGCGGTCAGCGCCCGCTCGAGAACGCTTCCGACCTGGCCGGTCCCGCCCGGCAGCACGAATCTCATGAGGCTCCCCCTCTGTCGTTCGAGAGCAGCCTAACCCATTTTTGAACATGTTCAAATAGCGATCGCGTGAGACCCCTGGCACCTTCCGCGCCGAACGCGCACCATGACGCGTACATGCAGTCATCCCACCTTTCGCAGGTTCGGAGGAACGTACCGATGCATCACCCCCACACCCGCACAACCCGCAGAAGAGTGGTCGCAGTAGTCGCGGCGGGCCTGCTGGGCACGGCCGGACTGGCGGCGCCCACCATGGCCGCCCCCGTCCAGGAGACCGTCTCGCCCGCCCTGGACGACGGTCTCGCCCTCACCCCGCCGACGGGCTTCAACAACTGGAACTCCACGCACTGCCGCGCCGAGTTCGACGAGGCGATGGTCAAGGGGATCGCCGACATCTTCGTCGAGAAGGGCCTGAAGGACGCCGGATACCAGTACGTCAACCTCGACGACTGCTGGGCGCTCCCGCAGCGGGACGCAGACGGCAAGCTCGTGCCCGACCCGGTGCGGTTCCCCGGCGGGATCAAGGCGGTCGCGGACTACGTGCACTCCAAGGGGCTCAAGCTCGGCATCTACACCAGCGCGGGCACCAAGACGTGCAACAGCGCGGGCTTCCCGGGCGCGCTGGGCCACGAGTACAGCGACGCGCGGCAGTTCGCGGACTGGGGCGTGGACTACCTCAAGTACGACAACTGCAACAACCAGGGCGTCGACGCGAAACTGCGCTACACGACCATGCGCGACGCCCTGAAGGCGACCGGCCGGCCCATCGTCTACAGCATCTGCGAATGGGGCGAGAACAAGCCCTGGGAGTGGGTCGCCGACGTCGGCCACCTCTGGCGCACGACCGGTGACATCGGCGACACCTGGGGCTCGATGCTGTCGATCCTCAAGAAGAACCTGCCGCTGGCGCCGTACGCCGGTCCCGGGCACTGGAACGACCCCGACATGCTGGAGGTCGGCAACGGCGGCATGACGGACACCGAGTACCGCTCGCACTTCTCGATGTGGTCGGTGATGGCCGCCCCGCTGCTGATCGGCACTGACCTGCGCAAGGCGTCCGACAGCGCCTTCGAGATCCTCGGCAACAAGGAGGTCGTCGCGGTCGACCAGGACCCGCTGGGCAAGCAGGGCACGGTCATCTCCTCCGAGGGCGGCCGCTGGGTCGTAGCGAAGGAACTGCGGGACGGCAGCCGCACCCCGCGCCCACGCACACACCCACCACCCCCATGACCACAGCCACGATCACGACCATGGCCACAGCCATGATCACGGCCACAGTTATGAC
>NZ_JBEYVC010000353.1:0-2468 GCF_040643855.1 Streptomyces sp. NPDC047072
GTGCCGACGCACCCCCGACCTGGTCGCCCGCGGCGGCCGGCTCGGCCTCCCGCTCGGCCGTCGGCCGGGACGCGGAGGGCCGTGCGGCACCCCGCAGCACGTAGGCGACGGCTCCGAGGATCGCGGCGGTGATCAGTGCGGCCGCCCAGTCGGGCAGGCCGAGCGCCAGAGCGAGGCCCACGGCGAGTGCCAGGGCCGCCCCGGCGTACAGGGCGACGGCGCCGGACGCGGCGTACAGCATGGCGGTGCGCCGTTGCTTGCGCGTCTGCTCGCGCAGCTCGTCGCGCACGGTCTCGCGCGCCACCTGCGCCAGCTCGTCGACCAGATGCTTGTCCAGATGCTCCAGGTGATCCAAGCGCTCCATGCCCGCCGGGTACCCGCGCAGGCGTACGCATAACGCGAGCGCAGAGCGCTGATCACCGGCCCCGTTCAGCTCTCGCGGCGAGGTCGGGAGGATCACGTGAAACGATCTCCCCGGCCCGGCCGCCCCAACTAGGCTCGTCGGCATGGAGATTCTGGGAACCACGCTGCGTGTCTGCGTCGACGACCTGGAGGCCACGCTCCCCTTCTACGAACGGCTGGCCGGCGGCCCCGCGCTGCGCTTCGAGCGCGGGGGTGTGCAGGTCGCCGCGGTCGGCTGCTTCCTGCTGATGAGCGGTCCGGAGGCCGAGCTGGAGATCCTCCGCAAGGTCGCCGCGACCATCGCGGTCAAGGACGTCGACGAGGCCCACCGGCTCCTCGACGACCTGGGCGCCCGCATCATCGCGGGCCCGGTGCCCACCCCGGTGGGCCGCAACCTGATCGTCATGCACCCGGACGGCGCGGTGTACGAGTACGTGGACCGCAAGGCCCCGTCCTAGCCCTTCCGCGCCTCGCGGGCCAGCGCCCGCGCCAACCCCGCCGCCTGGTCCAGCAGTTCGCGATCGATCGCACGGTCGGTACGGCGGTCCAGGACAACGCGTGGGCTCGACGAGCCCCGGCGGCACAGGAGTTCGGCCCGCAGATGAGTGGGCGGATGGGTGGCGTCCTGCTGGTGCCACTCCAACGCGCTGACCCTGCGCAGCCGTTCACGCTCCCGCGGCGGCACCGACGCCACCCGCTCGGCCAACCGCCGCCACAGCGCGTCGCCGCCCTGGGCCGCCTGCTCGCGCAGGGTGTCGCCGATCCGCTCCACCTGGAAGAGGGTCTCCATCAGCCGGACGGCGGCCTCGGTGGAGGCGACCTCGGCGGCCAGGTCGTCGGCGAGGTACTCCCTGCGCGGGAAGCCGCGCAGCGTGACCTTCTCCAGCAGGGTGAGCGCGCTCTGCGCCAGCCGGTGCGGCACCCCCAGCAGCAGCCCGGTCCACCGCCCGCGGGGTGCGAGGACCCGCTCCCAGAGCCACAGGGTGCGCAGTGCGCCGCCGACGAGACTCCCGTGCCGGGTGTCGCCGCCCGCGTAGTGGCCGAGTTCGTGGCCGAGCAGGGCCACCTTCTCCTGGGGCGAGAGCACGGACCACAGGCCGAGCCCCAGGTGCAGCACCCGCTGCCGCAGTCCGTACGTCGTGACGGCCGCGTTCACGGACGGGTCCACGACGATCGCGTCGACGCTCCGGGTGCCGACCTCCCGGGCCACGGAGTCCACCAGCCGGAACAGCCGGGGCGCGCTCTGCCGGTCCAGCCGGGCGACCGCCGGACGCAGTCTCGGGAACCTCGGTCGTAGCACGAGGAAGAGCGCCACCAAGGGGATCCCGGCGGCCGTCCCGAGGACGCCCCCGCCCACGAGCAGCCACACACCGGCCCCGAGCACGGCGAACGACAGCCCGTGCACGAGGAGGGCCAGCGCGTACGACAGGACGTACGCCGGTGTCCGGCGTGCCCGCCGCCCCCGCGTGCCCTCCCGGGCCAGTTCCTCGAACACGGCGACGGCGTGCTGTCCGGCGACCTCGCGCCGCAGCCGCGCGGTGCCGCCGAGGCCGTAGACGAAGAGCTCGGGCGCCACGTTGAAGTCGCAGCCGGCGCACCACACGGGGTATCCCTCGTCGACGGGCATGTCCGCCCCGCACTGCGGACAGGTCTGCTCCCCCATGCACACCCCCTCGCCTCGCACTCGTGTACGGCGACGAGGGCGGGCGCGGGAGCGGTTCGGGCGTGCGGCGACCAGGTTTCCTACGCCTCGGCGCGCGGTGGCCGCATACGGAAGTCGTAGTGCGGCGGCAGGGGTTCGTCGCCGACCCGGCTCCACAGCCGACCGATCGCCTCGGCGCCCTCTCGCAGGTCGGCGACCTCGAAGCCCTCCTCGAACACCGCCCGCGCCTCCTCTCGTCGCCCCTCCGCGAGCAGCAGTCCGGCCTCGATCAGCCGGAACCGCCCGCGCGCCCGGGTGCCGGTGCATCGCCCTGAACCCCGGCGACTCCAACCTGATCATGGCGATGCACGGCCTGATCCGCCTCGTCGACACCGCGGAACTCCTGGCAACGGAACTGATCTCC
>NZ_JBEYVC010000354.1:0-2467 GCF_040643855.1 Streptomyces sp. NPDC047072
CTTCCGGGGGCCCTGCGGCCTCCGGTCCTCCCGGATCTCGAAGTCCACTGCAACTCCCTACGAACGGGGTGTTGCAACGACCTCTTGAACTGAAGGTTACGCTCCGGGGCCTCTCGCCTTTCCTGAGAGGATCACGTAACCGAACGCGTACGAAGGGGAACACATGATCGTCCTGCTGCTCGGCGTCGTCCTGGCGCTCGTGATCGGCGGCTGCGTGTGCGTGGTGTGGGCATCCCGCGGCGGCCCCCGCTGGACCCGCGTCGTAGCCACGCTCACGCTCGCGGCAGGCGAAATGGTCCGCGCCTCGTCGAGAAGGCGCGGCAGCTCGAACAACAACTCCGGCGACGACACGTCGAGTTACGACGGCTAGGAGCACCGCGAGTCGTCATCCTCCCCGACGCCGACCACCAGACCGCCGGACCGGCGACGTCGGAGGGGGTGAACCGCGCGCCCGCCAGAACCTTCTTGACGACGATGGTCCGACCTTCTACGTCCTACGTCCTACTCCTACGTCAGAGCTCCAGAGTGGCCAGATCCTGCCTGAAGACGGTGCGCGCCGCCCGAGTCGCGTCTCCGTGGGCCTGCCTGGCGACGTCGTACTCGTCCGACGTCAGCGCGCACCCGGACGCGAGCGTCTCCCGCACCCGGCGCAAGGAGTGGTACGAGGCGTCTATGGCCGCCGACACCTCGCTGCTCGCCGTCAGCACGAGCCGTTCCCGCGCCTCATCACACCCCGAAGCCTGAAACGCCTGCCGTATCTTGGCCGCCCTGACCTGCAGATCGGAGTGATCCTCGTCAGCGGCCAACCGCATCGCCTCATGCGCCCGCCGAAGGGCCACAAGACAGTCCGCGTACATGGTCCGCCGATCCTGCAGCCGGTTGTCCCGAACAGTCCGCCGCCACCGCAAATGCTCCCCGGCCAAGGTGGCCCCAACACCGACCACGGCCCCGAGAGTCGTCCCGACAAGCGTCCCCCACTCCACGAGAGTGATCGTCCCACACACCTCCTGGCGGCGTCTCCCCACACTGACAAGCGTTCGGTGAGAGCTACACGCGACGACTGCCGGGCCGGCGACCTGAGCGCCCCAAGTCCCGGACAAAACTTGCGACTTCCCCGTAGAGGCCCCAGACGCTCAGGAGAGGGAACATGACCAACCACCATGCTCCGTGGCGATTCCGGGCCTGCGCTGCGACGTTTCTCGTCTCCGGAGTCACCACCATCGTGGCTTCCCTCCTGGACCAAGACCCCTGGTGGTCCTGGTTGCCCCACCTACTGCTGGGGACGGTTCTGGTCGCCCTCGCCATCCTCCTGTTCATGGCTACCGGCGGCAGCCACCGACCTAGCGCGAAAAAACGCAGCCTTCCGCCGCTGTGAGGCTCGCGGGGACTTACGACGACCTCCCGATTCCCAACTGCCTTCGCCTCGCGCACGCTTTCCAACTGTGGTGGTGGGGTAGCGGCGCTCGTACAAGGGCGTTCACCTGCGTTCATGGACGGCTGACCCATGAGGCGAACTCGGCAAGCAGTCCTCGATGAACGGCCGTGAACGGGGCTGAATGAGACGGAAACTGAGACGGAAACTGAGACGGTCAGACAGCGGAGGCTGCTTCACTCTTCCCCAGGTGGGATGAGGCGATCCGCGCTCTCGGCGTCGTCCACGTGGCCGTGGGCGTCGACGGTGATCGGGGTCGCTCGCCCCTTGGCTGTGATGAGCCATGCCAGTACCTGTTCGGTCAGTGGCCCGTTGTCGGGGCCTTCGTCCTTCCAGTACGCGCGCCAGCCTCCTCCGGGGATGGCGGCGGCCACCTGGTCGGCTTGCTCAAGGTGGGAGAAGTCCGGGTAGTCCGTGACCGGGCGGCGGGTACCGCGCTTGGGGTCGACCACGAGGGCCACGCCGGTTGTCTCGTCCCAAGCGTCCACGTGCACGGTTCGACCGATCATCGTCTCCGTGCCGGTGAAGATCGCGAGCCAACCTGTGCCGTTGAAGTAGCGCATGCGGTCATCGTCCATGATCTCAGCCGGCGTCACCGCAGAAGGCGGGGCCTAATGGGGCATCAGCTTGGGAAGCTAAGGGCATCTGGACCTTGCTCCGGGTCTGACCTGCGATGGAGCGGTGTTGGCGCCTGACGGGCGGTCAGCTGGCTCCCCGGTGTTCACCGTGATTCCCCGTACGATCTGGCACGGGTTCGGCACGACCGACCTTGGTTACGCCTCGTCTATCAGTGGTTCTCTCAAGAACACCGGGAGGTCCAGGTTGCGGTGTCGATACTTCCGTTGGGCAGCCTGAGCCGAAGTGCCGATAGCAGAGCCGATCTCAGTCCACGTCATGCCCTGGTGACGTGCGTGACTTACCTCGATGTGGAGACGAAGTTCGATGGTGTCCCGCCACGTGGTGTAGCCGGTCAAGGTTCGTGAACGCGCGGGTGTCTGCCCGGGGCGTGCATCAGCTGCCGCTGCTTGCTCCCTG
>NZ_JBEYVC010000355.1:0-2401 GCF_040643855.1 Streptomyces sp. NPDC047072
ACCCGGGCGATCGCGGCAGCCGACGTAAGGGACGTTCCGACGCCGACGGGGGAGTGGCTCCTGGACGAGGGCCATGGAGTACCGGCCCGGCACGCGGCCGTACGCGCGCGCTTCGCACGCCTGCGGGGGGAGCTGCGGGAGGCCGCGGCCTGGGCGAGGGAGGGACTGCGGGAATCCGGCGACGACCCGTCCTGCCGCCACGAACTCGCCCTGGCCGCGGCGCAGTCGGGGGCGTCGGAGTGGGTCGGTGAAGCGGACGCCGCGCGGAAGGACACCCTCGCCGCGCTCGCCGCCGATCCCGCCGACGCCCGGCCCACGAAGTCCTCGGCCGAGTCCGACAACCCCCACCCCGTCACACGTACCCGTCGGCCGAGCGGCGCAGCCGACTCGCGGGAGATCGCGGGAGGTTCGGCGGCCACCTGGTGGGCCGCCGCCCGCGGTGACCTCGACGCGGTGCTCGACACCGTCGCCGAGGAGCCCTACGACGCCGTCCGGCTCGGTGTGCCCGAGCGGGCCGCCGACCGGCTGACCGGTGTCTTCGCCGCCCACGCCCGCGCGCTCGCCGAGGGCGACGGACCGGGCCTGGACCGCGCGGCGCACGCGCTGGAGGCGCGCGGCTTCCTGCTGTTCGCCGCCGAGGCCCACGCCCACGCCGTACGGGTCCACCGCGACCCGAGCGCGGCCCGCACCGCACGCACGCGTGCCGTCGCTCTGGCCCGCCGCTGCCAAGGGGCCCGTACCCCGGCCCTGTCCGGCCTGGTCCTCGGCGAACTCACCGCGCGGCAACGGCAGATCGTCACCCTCGCCGCCGCCGGGCTGAGCAACCGCCAGATCGCCGAGAAGCTCACCCTGTCCGTCCGCACGGTCGGCAACCACCTCTACAGCGCGTACGCCCGCCTCGGCGCGAGCGACCGCGGCGCCCTGCCGTGGCTGGTGGAGCTGCCCGAGCCCGAGGTGCAACCGGCCTGAGCGACGGCGTCCAGGACCGGGCGGTCTGACCCCCAGTATTCGGGGGAGGGGTCAGGCCGCCCACACCCGTCACAAAAGCCCTGTCACACACGCCCTGTCAGACACGCCCCGTCACGCCGCCCCGAACGCCGAGAACGCCCACCCCGTCGCCTGATGCACCGTGTCCCCCGGCAGCGCCCCGCGCGCGTCCCGCAGCGCCTCCGCCAGCGACAGCCCCGCGCCCACCCCCTTGTGCAGCGCGAGCATCAACGGCACCACCGCCTCGTCGTTCACCGGCGCACTGCACGCCACCACCCCCGCCGTGCCGAGCGGCAGCAACGCCGTGACCAGGCCGAGGAGTTCGTCCGCGCCGACCGAGGCGAAGCGGGCGGTGTCGCAGCAGGACAGGATGATCCGGTACGGGCTGCGGTCCAGTCGCTCGAAGTCGTGCACGATGAGCGGCCCGTCGGCCATCCGCAACGCCGAGAACAACGGGCTGTCCGCCCGGAACTCGCCGTGCGCGGCGATGTGCGCCAGCGCCGCCCCGTCGAGCTCCCGCAACACCCGCGGCACCCGGGCCTCGTCGTGCTCCAGAACCGTCGCCGAGCCGTAGCGGTCGGCGAGTTGGGGCACCTCCGCGCCACCGGTCGCCAGCCCCGGCCCGCGCACCAGCACCTGACGGCCCCCGGGCGGCGGCGCGGTCTCCTTCGCACGCAGCCAACTGGTGGCCGACGGCGACACGCTGAACACCCGGTCCCGCAGCGACGGCAGCAGCGCCCACGGCACCCGGTGCAGCCGCCCCGGCGGCACGATCACGACCGGCCCGTTCCCCAACCGCGCGGCGGCCGGGCCCAGCAGCAGTTCCTCCAGCCGGCGCCCGGCGGCCTCCACGACCGGCAGCCGCGCCTCCGCGCCGGGGTGCGCGAGCCGCCGTAGCCCGGCCTGCACATGCTCCGCCTCGCGCTCCGCGTCCGCCAGCAGCCCGGCCTCGTACCGCCGCACCCGCCCCTGCCCGCACAGCAGCACCTGGACACGCCCGTCGAGCACGGCCAGTTCGACCAGCCGTACGTCGTCACCCAGCCGTTCCAGCAGCCTGTTCGGGTCGAAGCGGTCGCCGTCGCCGGGCGCGTCGCCCCGCGTGTGATGGCTGCGGGAGCGGATCTCCCGTTCCAGGCGCCGCTGTTCGCGCTCCAGCGCCGGCACCGGACGGCCCTCCATCCGGGCCTGCTCCGCGCGGGCCGCGATCTCCCGGTACGCGGTCAGGTCGCCGAGCAGCGCCGGGTCGGCGGGCGGCCGGGTCGGCGGCGCCGACAGCGCGGTGGCCCGCCAGCGCTCGCTCCACACCAGCAGCCGCCGGGGACCGCCCGAGGCGAGCGAGGCCTGCTGGGCCAGCGCGGCCAGTTCGGCGCCCTGCGCGGTGGCGCGGGCCCGCAACTCCGAGGCGCCCAGGGTC
>NZ_JBEYVC010000356.1:0-2106 GCF_040643855.1 Streptomyces sp. NPDC047072
GACCAACGAGAAGGCGTACGCGCTCGGGAAGTTCGCCCGGGTGGTGCTGGGCACCTCGCAGATCGACTACAACGGGCGCTTCTGCATGGCGCCCGGCTCACCGCGCGGGCGGAGTTCGCGCTCGCCGGGGTCCTGGTCCGGCTCGACCGGACGGCCGAGGCGGACGTGCTCTACCGGGCCGCGCTGGAGGGGACCCGGGGCCGGGGCGGTTCCCGGGACGAGGCTCGCGTGCTGGACGCTCTCGCCGAACTCGCCGAGCGGGAAGGGCGGGACGACGAGGCACGGGGACTCCGTCTGGCGGCCGCCGCTGCCCGGGGACGGTCCGGGCTGGCCTGAGCCTTCGTGAGCCGAGGGGGCGCTGCGGCCGGGTGGCTACACCGGCAGCGCGGCCTCCTCCGTGGTCGCCGGGGACAGTCGTACGGCGAAGAGGTGCTCGCCGATCGCGCAGGTGAGGGCGGTCTGGTCCGTGGCGGTGACGAGGGCCGCGTGTATCGCCGAGAGAACGGCGGCCGGGTCGGCGTACACCAACCCCTCCGGGACCAAGCAGGGCTCGATGCGGGCGGAGAGCAGGGGCCCGGTGCGGGTGCGCAGCAGGCAGCGGGTGTCCGAGACGACGACCGCGGCGGTACGGCGGCCACCGGGGTGGGTGGCCAGGGTCCGTCGGGTCCAGGCGTCCGCCGTGGTCACCAGCGCGCCGCCGGATGCCGGGGCGGGGCGGCTCGCCCTGCGGTAGAGGAGCGCGGCGCTCTGGGCGTACCGTGTGTTCGCCGTGCCGGCCTCGGCCGCCAGGTGGTGGACCGGGTGAGGCAGTTCGAGGTGCGCGGGATGACGGGTCACCCGGAGCGGGCCGCCGGGCTGCTGCCGGACGCGTACCGCGAAGGCCGCCGGGGTGGCGGGTGCCGGTGCGGGGTCGGGGAGCGGGCGGGGGACGGCCGGGGTGGTGGGCGGTTCCAGGCCGAGGAGGGCGTACAGCTCCTCCCGCAGCCGCTCCAGGCCGTTGCCGCGCTCCGCGAACACGGTGTCGGTGAGCGCGCGTACGCTGCCGGGCCGGTGGGCGGCGAGGGCCTCGGCGAGGGCCTGCGGGGCGGTGGCGATGTCGGTGCCGAGGCGGGGGACGCGGCTGATGAGCGTAGCCATCGGGCTGTCGGGGATCAGCTCCCCGCCGCCGTCGTACGCGGTGAGCAGCGGGCGGTCCAACGCGGCCGCGTAGAGCGCCGCCGAGCCGTGGTCGGTGACGAGGACGTCCGCCGCGACCGCGACCGAGGCCCATTCCTCGTAGGCCGCGGGCAGGAGCAGGCCGGCCCGGCGAGCGGGTTCGAGGTGCTGTTCGAGGTCCAGGGTGCCGAGCCGGACGCGTTCGTTGGGGTGGACGACCAGGGCGAGCTGATATTCGTCGTACGGCAGGACCGCGGCCAGGTCGGTGACCAGGGACGGGCGGCGGCGCAGCAGGGACTCGGGGCCCCAGGTGGAGAGCAGGACGACCAGGCGGCGGGTGCCGGTGCGGAGGGCGGCGCGGTAGCTCTCCCGGCGGTCGGCGGAGTCGAGGAAGCGTTCCAGCAGGGGATCGCCGACGACCTTGGCGCGGGCCGCCGCGTCTCCGCTGACGTCGGCGAGCCGGCTGAGCTGGCTCGGGTGGGCGAACGCGTACAGGTCGGCGAGGGGGAGGCCGTCAGGGAGCAGCAGGTGGGCCGGATCGAGGCCGGAGGCGGAGTCCTCGGTGCCGTCGTCGGGGATGGTCTTGTTGAATCCGGCGCCGTGCGGGAGGAGGGCGCGGGGGCCGCGGAGGGCTTGGAGATCGCCCTTGGGGCTGGCGGCGAGGACGAGGGCGAAGGGCTGGGAGGCGGCCTCGGACCAGGGAATGGTGTGGCCGCCGGCCCGCTCTATCGCGTCGAGTGCGGCGAGGGAGAAGTCGGAGCCGGGGACGAGGGTGAAGCAGCGGCGCAGGCGGTCGTCACCGGCGAAGACGGGGAGCGTGTCGAGGAGCCTGTGCAGCGCGTTCTGCGACCGCGCCGCGAAAAGCACCGCAAGCGGTCCGCCCGTCGCCCGTCGCCCGTCGCCCGTCGCCCGTCGCCCGTCGCCCGTCGCCCGTCGCCCGTCTGATTCGAG
>NZ_JBEYVC010000357.1:0-1989 GCF_040643855.1 Streptomyces sp. NPDC047072
CGGGAACTCCGACGTGGCGTCCACGCCGTCCGCCACCACCCGCCACAGGTCCTCGGGCGACCGCACCCCGCCCGGATACCGGCAGGCCAGACCCACGATCGCGATCGGTTCGCCGCTCCAGGTCCGGACGGTCCGGACGGTGTCGAGGGCGCCCTCGGCGACGATCCAGTCGGCCAGGTCGGCCGGTGTGGGATGGTCGAAGATCAGTGTGGCGGGCAGCGGGAGACCGGTGATCAGACTGAGGCCGTTGCGGAACTCCACGGCGGTGAGGGAGTCGAACCCGGCGTCCAGGAAACCTCGTTCGGGGTCGATCTCGGAAGTGTGGCCGTGCCCGAGAACCCGGGCGGCGTGGCTGCGCACGGTCTCCAGGACGGCGTCGGCGCGCTCTGCCCGGGGCAGTTCGGCCAGCCGGCCGGCCCAGGTCGTGTCCTGCTCGGCGGCAGGGGGGAGCTGCGGCTCGGCTTCGGTGGGTTCGGTGGATCGTACGGTCGCGTTCAGCCAGAACCTGCGCCGGTCGAAGGCGTAGGTGGGCAGTTCGAGGCGTTCGGTGCCGAGCAGTTCGCCCCGGTCGACGTCCACTCCGCGCCGCCATGCCCGGCCCAGGCCGGCGAGCAGGGCCTGCGATTCCGGGAGGGCACGGTGCATCAGGGGTACGGTCACGGGGTCCTTGGTCCCGTCCGGGAGGGACTCCTGGACCAGGGAGGTCAGGCCGCCGTCGGGGCCCAGTTCGAGGAACACGGTGACCCCCGCGTCCGCGAGGTGGCGCACGCCGTCAGCGAACCGCACGGGCCGACGTGCATGCCGTACCCAGTACTCGGGCGTGCACAGTTCCTCCGCCGACAGGACACGGCCCTCGATGTTGCTGACGACCGGGATGCGGGGCGGCCGATACGTCATGGAGGAGGCGATCTCACGGAAGTCGTCGAGCATCCCGTCGAGCAGCGGTGAGTGGAAGGCGTGTGAGACGGCCAGTCGTTTGACTCGTCGTCCTCGCTCCGTCCATGTCTCCGCGATCGACGACACAGCGGCCTCGGTGCCCGAGACCACCGTCGTGGTCGGGCTGTTCAGCGCGGCGATCGCGATGTCGTCCGTTTGCCCGGGGAGCGATTCCAGCACTTCTCGCTCGTTCGCCTGTACGGCGGCCATGGCGCCGCCGGGCGGCAGCGCCTGCATCAGCGCGCCCCGGGCGGCCACCAGGGCACAGGCACTCGGCAGGTCGAGGACGCCCGCCACGTGAGCGGCGGTCAGTTCGCCGATGGAGTGCCCGATCAGGTGGCTGGGGGTGACGCCCACGGCCTCCAGCTGCGCCGCCAACGCGACTCCGACGGCGAACAGCGCGGGCTGTGTGTAGCAGGTCCGGTTCAGCGACTCGGCGTCCGCGGTGAAGAGGAGCGGCCGCAAGGGGCGGTCCAGGTGGCGGTCGAACTCGGCACAGACCTCGTCGAGCCGGGTGGCGAAGACGGGAAAAGCGGCATACAGCCCGGCCCCCATGCCGGGCCGCTGAGCGCCCTGGCCCGGGAACAGATAAGCGGCGGTGGCGGCACCGGCGGGGGTACCGGCGGCGATGGCCGGATCGGTGGCCGCGGCCGGGTCGGTCCGCCAGGTGTGCAGCCGGGAGAGGAGTTCCTCGCGAGTACCGCCCGTGACAGCCAGCCGGTGGCGCAGCGCCGAGCGCGTCGTCAGGGCCCGTCCGACCTGCTCGGCGGACAGCTCGGGGCGCGCCGAGACGTGGTCGTACAGACGGTCAACCTGTCCGCGCAGGCCACCGGGGGTGGCGCCGGACAGCAGCCAGGCCACGGGACGGCCGGCTTCTCCCGGGGGGACGGCGGTGGGGTTCTCCTCGGCGTGCTCCCCATGGTGTTCGAGGACGACGTGGGCGTTGGTCCCCGAGACGCCGAAGGAGGAGACGGCGGCGCGGCGCGGCCGGTCCAGGTCGGGCCAGGGGGTGGTCTCGGTGAGCAACTGCACTGTGCCGCTGTCCCAGTCGAC
>NZ_JBEYVC010000358.1:0-1936 GCF_040643855.1 Streptomyces sp. NPDC047072
CCGGCGGCGTCCGCGAGGTCCACCGACTCCAGCGCGTCGGCGACCAGTTGGCGCCGCCTGGCCTGAAGAACTACCCGAACATCAAGAAGGTGGCCCGCCAGGCCGCCGACTTCACGGTCGAGTCCGGGCAGGCCAAGATGGCCCAACTCCTCCAGGCCCAGTCGCAGTTCGACGCGTTGTGGAACCACGACGACGACCAGGGCGTGGGCGCGCTGCGCGCCATCGACCAGGCCGGACGCGACGACTTCCTGATGGTCGGCGGCGCGGGCGCCAAGTCCGCCATGGACGCCATCAAGGCCGGCAACAGCGTGCTCAAGGCGACCGTCCTGTACCCGCCGACGATGGCCGCCTCCGCGATCGACCTCGCCCGGGCGCTCGGCCAGGGCAAGGGCATCGGCGGCCTCGCCGAGTTCGAGATCCCGTCCTCGCTGACGCTCTACTCGGCCGTGGTCACCAAGGACAACGTCGACCAGTACCTGCCGACCGGCTTCATCTGACCGGGCCGGGCCGCGCGCCCCGCGAAGACGCCAAGCGCCCCGCGAAGACGCCGCCCGCGAAGACAGCGACGAGTCAGTGACACTCCGACGAGGAGGAATCCGTATGGAACAGAGGGACGGTCGGACCGCAGCGCCGGCACTCGGTGTGGGGATGGTCGGTTACGCGTTCATGGGCGCCGCGCACTCACAGGGGTGGCGCACCGTGGGTCACGTCTTCGACCTGCCGCTGCGGCCGGTTCTCGCCGCGATCGCCGGCCGCGACGCGCACGGCGTGCGGGCGGCCGCCGACAAGCACGGCTGGGCCGCGACGGAGACCGACTGGCGTGCCCTCGTGGCCCGCGACGACGTCCAACTCGTCGACATCTGCACACCGGGCGACAGCCATGCGGAGATCGCGATCGCGGCGCTGGAGGCGGGCAAGCACGTGCTGTGCGAGAAGCCGCTGGCCAACTCGGTCGCTGAGGCGGAGGCCATGGTCGCGGCCGCGGAACAGGCGCATGAGCGCGGCCAGTTGGCGATGGTGGGCTTCAACTACCGGCGCGTACCCGCCCTCACCTACGCCCGTCGGCTCATCGCCGACGGCAGGCTCGGCACGCTGCGCCATGTGCGGGTCAGTTATCTCCAGGACTGGCTCGTCGACCCCGACTTCCCGCTGACGTGGCGACTGCAACGGGAGCACGCCGGGTCGGGAGCGCTCGGAGACCTCGGCGCGCACATCGTCGACCTGGCCCAGTACCTGGCGGGGGAGCAACTCGTCGGCGTCTCCGCCCAGATGGAGACCTTCGTCGAGGAACGCCCGCGCCTCGACGGCGCCTCGACCGGTCTGACCGCTTCCGGCGGCACCCGGCGAGGGCCGGTCACGGTCGACGACGCAGCCGTCTTCATCGGCCGGTTGTCCTCGGGGGCGCTCGCCGTGTTCGAGGCGACCCGGATGGCTACGGGCCGCAAGAACGCCCTACGGCTGGAGCTGAACGGCGAGTCCGGCTCGCTCGCCTTCGACCTGGAACGCCTCAACGAACTGGCCTTCCACGACCACCGGGAGCCCCCCGCCACAGCGGGGTTCCGCAGGATCCTCGTCACCGAGCCCGAGCACCCCTACCTGGAGGGCTGGTGGCCGCCGGGCCACGGCCTGGGCTACGAGCACACCTTCGTCCACCAGGCCCGCGACCTCGTCCACGCGATCGCCGAGGGCCACCGCCCCGAACCCTCCTTCGCCGACGGGTTGCAGGTGCAGCGTGTGCTGGCCGCGGTGGAGGAGAGTGCCGAGAAGAACTCTGTCTACACGCCCGTAGCTGTCTGAGGAGGGTCCAGGAGATGCCACGACAGTTCACGCTCTTCACCGGTCAGTGGGCCGACCTCCCCCTGGAAGAGGTCTGCCGTCTGGCCCGGGATTTCGGTTACGACGGTCTCGAACTGGCCTGCTGGGGTGATCACTTCGA
>NZ_JBEYVC010000359.1:0-1911 GCF_040643855.1 Streptomyces sp. NPDC047072
GGGCATGACCGGGGAAGCTCGGAGCCGCCGCCGTCATGGGGCGCGGTCTTGCCGGTGCTGCCGCGGGCGCGGGCGCGGGCGGCGGGGCGAACGCGGGTGGTGCGGCCTGGGCCTGCGCCGGAACCGTCGGCTCGGGCGCGGCCTCCTCCTCGGCGACCTCGCCGCCGAAGTTCTTCAGCAGCGCGTCCAGGCCGCCGTCGAAGCCCTGTCCGACCGCGGCGAACCGCCAGACGTCCTTGAGGTACAGGTCGCCCAGCATCACCGCGCGCTCCGTGGAGAACTCGCTGCCGTCGAAGGCGTACCGGGCCACCTCCTCGCCGCCGGCGACGATCCGCAGGCACCCGGGGGCGACCTGGGACATCTGCCCGTCACCGTCGATCGTCGCGGTGAACGACAATTTCTGGATCTGCGACGGAATCTGATCAAGGGTGACCCGGAACGACTCCGTGTCCCCCGCCTGGGCGCCGAGGAGCTGGATCGCGTCCTCGGGTGACTTCGGCTGGTTGAAGAAGATGAAGTACCGGTCGTCGGAGAGCCGTTCGTCGGCGTCGAGTCCGAAGCAGCTGATGTCGAAGGTCAGTCCGGGAGCCGAGATCTGTACACCCACGTACAGATCCGTGCCCGCGGTGAGGTCACTGATCTTGGCCTTGTGGCCGCGTTGGAATTCCCTGGCCATGCGTAACGACCGTCCCCCATCCCGATGGTTAGTGCGTCGCGACAGGCTAACGGCAAACTCCGACACCGGCTCAGGTCGGTACAGATCCGGTACAAAAACCCGTTCGAACAGTCGGTCAGTCGCCGCCGGCGCCCGGCAGATGCGGCAGCCGTTCCGCAGCGACCACGCCTTCGAGGTAGCCCTTGGCACGCTCGGTGCGCGGATAGGCCTCCAGCAGCCGCCAGAACCGCGGCCCGTGCCCGGGCACCAGCAGATGCGCCAGCTCATGGAGCAGGACGTAGTCCACGACGTACTCCGGCATGCCCTGCAGCCGGTGCGACAGCCGGATACTGCCCTCGGCCGGGGTGCACGAGCCCCAGCGGGTGTTCTGGTTGGTGACCCAGCGCACCGAGGTGGGGCGCGCGCGGCCGTTGAAGTACTGCGCCGACAGCCGCTCGGCGCGCTCGGACAGCTCGGCGTCCCCGAGGACCCGTTTGCTCTCCTGTGCGGCCAGCTTGTCGAGCATGACGGTCACCCAGCGCTGCTCCTCCGCCTCGGACATCCGGGCAGGGATGAGTACGACGGTGCGATCGCCCTCGCGATACGCGGAGACCGTCCGGCGACGACGGGCACTCCTGCGGACCTCGATCGCGCTCGCCCCCGAGCCGCTCGGCGGTGGGCTCGTCGTGCTGCGCTGTGGCGTTCCGGCGCTGTGCAGTGGGTCGGCGGGCACGCCTCGACGTTACCCTCTGCACACGCGGGAAGTCCCGACTCCGGGACGGTTCGGTTCCGATCGCCCACCAAGCGTCTGATTTGTACGACGAATACCCCCCGCCTGTGGACAACTTTCGGCACGCCCCGACCGGGTCCGGGCATGCTGGCGAGGCCGACGGAGCCACGACCGACCATCGCCCGGTTCCGTCGGCGGACGACGACGTTCGACGAGGGCTACGGGGGCCTGTGATGCAGACGATGGTTCCGCAGATGAAGCCCGCGCTGCGGCGCGGCTGGCGCGATCTCAACACCGTGCAGTTCGGGATGGCCCCGGCGCACGCGTTGACGCTGGGCCCGATGGACACGGCGACGGGCAGCTTCCTCGACCTGCTCAACGGCACGCGCGGCCTGGCGCTGCTGCGCGAGGAGGGCCGCCGCATGGACCTGCCCGAGGGGCATGTCGACACGCTGGTGGGACGTCTCGCCCGGGCCGGGCTCGTCGACGACGCCCGGGGCGGCGGCCCGGCCGCGGACGTCCTGCG
>NZ_JBEYVC010000360.1:0-1903 GCF_040643855.1 Streptomyces sp. NPDC047072
GGGGAGAAGTAGCCGTTCGCCGGGTTGGTGATCTTGCCGTACAGCTCCAGGAACCGGGCGTCGTACTCCTTCGCCGCGTCGATCTGGTCCTCAGTACGGCGCGTGCCGCCGAGTCGGCCAAGGCGGTGCCGCCGCGCGGTGAGCAGCAGGTCCCGGGGTCCCGCGGCCCGCCACGTGCTCGCCCGGTCCCGGAAGGCGCCGACGCAGGCCCGGGGCAGGGGCCGGCGTTCTTGGCGGGCATCACAACCTCGGCGCTGTCTGCTCCCTGTCTCGAGCGGGCGCCGGCCGCCGCGGGCGACGATGGCCCGGCGTACCTCATCTCCCGCGCCGCATTCTCAGCTTTCCAAGCCTTGGGGTGCCTTGAACTGCAGCCCCGACCAACCATGACTGGGTGGACCTGGTGAGCGAAGCACGGCGCGGCGGTCAGGTGACATCACACTTGTCCCGACCCAACAACCGCATGCTGGGGTCGAGTTGTGCCACAATAGTGTCTGCGCTCAGGGCGTTCCCCACACACGTGGGGGTGTTCCGCTGCTGGTCTGCTAGAAGGCAACTTCTGCATTGAGCAAGCGTGCTCTGGGCCTTCCCTACGTATGTGAGGGTTCGCGAAGTCCCGTTCCAGACTCTGGATACGGGACTTTTGCGTTGCGGCGAGGGCACCATCGTCGAGCCCCGCACCCGCACCCGCACCCGCACCCGCGTCGCCGAG
Source organism: Streptomyces sp. NPDC047072 (assembly GCF_040643855.1). NCBI lineage: Bacteria > Bacillati > Actinomycetota > Actinomycetes > Kitasatosporales > Streptomycetaceae > Streptomyces > Streptomyces sp. NPDC047072. The sequence goes on from NZ_JBEYVC010000360.1 coordinate 710, forward strand.
CGGGCGGTGGCCGGCGACAGGGGCCGCCGGGCACGACGGGGCTGGTGGAGTGAGCTCACCTGGAGGACAGGGAATCGAACCCCGCGTGCCCGCTCAGCGAGTCGCGCCGCGTCCATAGCGGTCCGTCCAGGTGGGCCGGGCCCGGCCGGCCCGCACGCGGCTGCGTCTGTCACGCGGTCCGGCCGGGTGTTTGGGAGTGAGGGCGGCTACGATGCCGGCCGCGTGGCGCTGTACAGCTCACGCTTCAGTTCAACCCTCACCGACCACCACCCGCACGTTCGACATTCGACACTTCCGGCCGCGCACGAAGTGCCGGCCGAGCCTGCCGTTGATCAGATCGACGACCGAACCGCAGTCTGCGGACGGGCAGCGGACAGCCATCACGCGGCCCTCATCGTCGATGAGGGGCGCCTCGGAAGCAAAGGCCATCGCGGTCTGCTCGCCCGTCAGGCGCACAGAGAAGTTCACCGCGCCAGCGGTCTCCACGTCATCGATACATGACCGGCACAGAGGGCGCCTGCGGGCTCTGGCCGTGGCCTCTGGCGACGGGGGCACACGGTGACCGTCCGGGTGGATGCCGGGAGGCAAGCCGGTCTCGGGGTCGATCAGGAGGCTCTGGGCGGAGTGTCGCTCCAACTCGTGAAAAACGGTCGGGCTGCCGCAGCAGGGACATCTCATCAGGTAATACAACGGATCCGCTCTCTCTACTTCTTAATCCGGTTGGGGCGACGGCGGGCGTGCGGGGGCTGGCCCCAGGCCGAGGTTCCGGGGGAGCGGGACCGTGGGCCCCTACTCGGCCACGACCTGCATCGAATAGGTCCCCCGTCCATCGACGGGCCAGAGACCATCGGACTCGATCGAGAGCTGCACGTGGAAAAGGGGGCAGTGGACATCCGCCGGATAGACGTCGTCGGGGACCTCGGACGGCACCGTGATCAGAAGGAGTTCGCCGCATACGGCGCAGTTCGTTGAAGCGTGTCGCAGTTCGCCCGCAGTCCACCAGGGTCGCCGGCGCTTCCAGGAGTGCCCACAGCCTGTCGTGAAGCGTGTGCCGATCGGGGTTCTCCGCATGGGTCCGGCTCCTGGGGTTGGTGGGTGGTGGGTAGTTTAACTGGGGCGGTTGCCTCCTAAAGGGTAACGGAGGCGCCCAAAGGTTCCCTCAGCCTGGTTGGCAATCAGGTGTTGAGTGTAAGT
>NZ_JBEYVC010000361.1:0-1893 GCF_040643855.1 Streptomyces sp. NPDC047072
CGTACTCGGCCCACATGTAGTCGCGTTCCTCGTCGGTGACCATTTCGAGGGTCAACTCGTCGTGGTTGCGCAGGAAGATGCCCCACTGGCAGTTCTGCGGGATCGCCGGGGTCTTGGCGAGGATCTCCGAGACCGGGTACCTCGACTCCCTGCGCACCGCCATGAAGATGCGCGGCATGACCGGGAAGTGGAAGGCCATGTGGCATTCGTCGCCGCCGGACTTGTAGTCGCCGAAGTAGTCGACGACGTCCTCCGGCCACTGGTTCGCCTCCGCGAGGATGACCGTGTCCGGGTAGGACGCGTCGATCTCCTTGCGGACCCGCTTGAGGAACTCATGGGTTGCCGGAAGGTTTTCGCAGTTGGTTCCTTCCTGTTGGTACAGGTACGGAACCGCGTCCAGCCGGAAGCCGTCGATGCCCAGGTCCAGCCAGAACCGCAGCGCGGAGATCATCTCCTCCTGCACGGCCGGGTTCTCGTAGTTGAGGTCCGGCTGGTGGGAGAAGAAGCGGTGCCAGAAGTACTGTTTGCGGACCGGGTCGAAGGTCCAGTTGGAGGCCTCGGTGTCGACGAAGATGATCCGCGCGTCCTGGAACTGCTTGTCGTCGTCGGCCCAGACGTAGTAGTCGCCGTAGGGGCCTTCGGGGTTGGCGCGCGACTCCTGGAACCACGGGTGCTGGTCGCTGGTGTGGTTCATGACGAAGTCGATGATGACGCGCATGCCGCGTTGGTGGGCGGCGTCGACGAATTCGACGAAGTCGGCGAGGTCGCCGAACTCGGGGAGGACGGCGGTGTAGTCGGAGACGTCGTAACCGCCGTCCCTGAGGGGCGACTTGAAGAAGGGCGGCAGCCACAGGCAGTCGATGCCGAGCCACTGGAGGTAGTCCAGTTTGGCGGTGATGCCCTTGAGGTCGCCGACGCCGTCGCCGTTGCTGTCCTGGAAGGAGCGGACCAGGACCTCGTAGAAGACGGCCCGTTTGAACCAGTCCGGGTCCCGGTCCTTGGCGGGCGTGTCCTCGAAGGTGTCCGGGACGGGTTCGTTGACGATCATTGTGTGGGTGACCCTCCGATCTGCGGGGTGGACGGTCGCAGGACGGTGAGGATGTGCGCGGGGCGAGTGCCCGGTTCGAGACGCACGTAGTTCGCCCTGCCCCAGTGATAGGTCTCGCCGGTGAGCTCGTCGCGCACCAGCACCGACTCGTGCCATTCCAGGCCGAGTTGCGGCATGTCCAACGAGACCGTGGCCTCCTGGGTGTGGTGCGGATCCAGGTTCACGACCACCAGAACCGTGTTCGAGCCCTGCCGCTTCGAGTACGCGATGACCTCGTCCTTGTCCGAGTGGTGGAAGTGGAGATCGCGGAGCTGCCGCAGTGCCGGGTTCTCCCGGCGGATGGTGTTGAGGCGGGTGATCAGGGGTGCGATGGTCTGGTCGGTGTCCCAGTCGCGGGCCCTGATCTGGTACTTCTCCGAGTCCAGATACTCCTCGCTGCCCTCCCTGAGCGGGGTGTTCTCGCACAGCTCGTAGCCGGAGTAGATGCCCCAGGTCGGCGAGAGCGTCGCGGCCAGCACCGCCCGCAGCTCGAACGCCGGACGCCCGCCGTGCTGGAGGAACGCATGCAGGATGTCCGGGGTGTTGGTGAAGAAGTTCGGCCGCATATAGGCGGCCGCCTCGCCCGACAACTCGGTGAGGTAGTCGGTGAGTTCCTGCTTGGTGGTGCGCCAGGTGAAGTACGTGTACGACTGCTGGAAACCGGCCTGCGCGAGGGTGTGCATCATCGCGGGGCGGGTGAACGCCTCCGCCAGGAAGATCACGTCCGGGTCGGTGCGGTTGATGTCGGCGATCACCCGCTCCCAGAACAGCACCGGCTTGGTGTGCGGGTTGTCCACGCGGAAGAT
>NZ_JBEYVC010000362.1:0-1890 GCF_040643855.1 Streptomyces sp. NPDC047072
AGTTGGCGGAGGCGTCCCGGCAGGCGGCGGGCGGTTTCGTGACCGTCGCGATGGCGGGTCCGGGCATCGTCGAGCTGCTGCCGCTGGGGTTGTCGGCTGGTCGTCAGCGTCGACATGGCCGACGCGAAGGCCGTCGACGACGCGGCCCAGCAGGTCGCCGACGCGTTCGGCGGCATCGACGTCTGGGTCAACAACGCCTTCGCCGGGGTGTTCGCGCCGTTCACCGAGATCACGGCGGACGAGTTCCGGCGGGTGACCGAAGTGACGTACCTGGGCTGTGTGTTCGGTACGCGGGCCGCGCTGCGGCACATGCTGCCGCGGGACCGCGGGACGATCGTGCAGGTCGGGTCCGCGCTGGCGTACCGGGGGATTCCTCTTCAGTCCGCCTACTGCGGGGCCAAGCACGCGATCCAGGGGTTCAACGAGTCCCTGCGGTGCGAGTTGCTGCATACCGGCAGTGGGGTGCGGACGACGATGGTGCAGCTGCCCGGGGTCAACACGCCTCAGTTCGACTGGGTGTTGAACCGGATGCCGGGGCGGGCCCGGCCGGTGCCGCCGGTGTACCAGCCGGAGGTGGCGGCTCGGGCGATCGTGCACGCGGCGTCCCACGGGCGGCGGCGGGAGTACTGGGTCGGGGGCTCCACGGTCGCGACGTTGCTGGCGAACGCGGTCGCCCCTGGGGTGCTGGACCGGTATCTGGCGCGGACCGGGTTCGACTCGCAGCAGGACGAAGGGGCCCACGGCGGTCCCGGGAATCTGTGGGCTCCGGCGGACGGGCCGCACGGGCGGGACTTCGGAGCGCACGGGCGGTTCGACGAGGAGGCGACGGCGGACAGCCCGCAGGACTGGGTCTCCCGCAACCGGGGACGCATGGGGATCGGGCTGGCCGTCGCAGGACTGGGCGCCGCGGTGACCGCCGGCCTGCGCCGTCGGGGCGGAAACGGCAACCGCTAGCCGACCCTGTACTGCTCCACCTCCTCCGCCCGCAACGTCAGCCCGTGCCCCACCCCGCAGACCGGGTGGATCGTGCCGCCCGTCGGGTCCAGGGCGCCGTCGAAGAACATGTCCTCGATGCGGACGTGGTCGTGGAACCACTCCATGTGGCGGAGGTTGGGGACCGCGGCGGCCGCCGCCGCGTGGGCGTGCGGGGCGCAGTGCGTGGAGACCTCCAGGCCGTGGGCCTGGGCGAGCGCGGCCGCGCGGAGGAACTCCGTGAGGCCGCCGCAGCGGGTCGCGTCCACCTGGAGGCAGTCGACCGCGCCGGCCGCGATCATGCGGGCGAAGTACGGCAGGTCGTAGCCGTACTCGCCCGCCGTCACGTCGCAGACCACCGCGTCCCGGACCAGCCGCAGCCCCGTCAGGTCGTCCGAGGAGACCGGCTCCTCGAACCAGCCGACGCCGTGCTCGGCGAGCGCGTGGCCGACCCGTACGGCCTGCTTGCGGGTGTACGCCCCGTTCGCGTCGACGTACAACTCCGCCTCGGGGCCGATGACTTCGCGCGCGGCGCGGACACGGGACAGGTCGCGGGAGACCTCCCGGCCCCAGCTTTCACCGATCTTGATCTTCACGCGGGGGATGTGCTGGCCGTGCACCCAGCCGTTGAGCTGCGCCGCCAGATGCGTGTCGTGGTACGTCGTGAAGCCGCCGCTGCCGTAGACCGGCACGTGCTCGTGGGCCACCCCGAGCAGCCGGGCCAACGGGAGTTCCAGGAGGCGGGCCTTGAGGTCCCACAGCGCGATGTCGAGCGCCGAGATCGCGCAGGCGGCGATGCCGGGGCGGCCCGCGTTGCGGACCGAGCGGCACATCGTGTCGTGGAGGGCCGGGATGTCCCTGCTGGTGATGAAGGCCTTCTTCGAGTCCCTGCCGTCCGAGCTGGAGGAGGCCGCCCAG
>NZ_JBEYVC010000363.1:0-1832 GCF_040643855.1 Streptomyces sp. NPDC047072
GCTGATCGGCGGTCAACTGCTGAGGGTGTAGCCGCCGTCACAGGCGATCGTCTGGCCGGTGACGAACGCGGACGCAGGTGTGGCCGCACGACGCCGGGGGCGACCGCTCCCAGAGTGTCCGGGCGCTGCGCGACTATCTCCCGCGGCTCCTGGATTCCGGCTATCACATCACCGTCCCGCGACGGCACTACGCCTGAACCGGAAAAGGCCGCCCGGCCGGGGAACGCTCAGCGGACCTCGGCCAGGCGGGCGAAGACGACGACGTTCCCGGCGTAACCCGTCTGCTTCGAAAAGCCGCCCCCGCAGGTGATGACCCGCAATTCCGGGGTGCCCTTGGAGCCGTAGACACGGTCGCCGGGGAAATTCGCCTTCTCGAAGACCTCGATGCCGTAGATCTCGAAGATCGCCGTCTTTCCGTCCTTGCGCCGCACCTCGACGCGATTTCCCTTCTTCAGGGCCCCGAGTCCGTAGAACACGGCGGGGCCCTGTTTGTTGTCGACATGGCCGACGACCACCGCGGTGCCCTTCTCGCCGGGCGAGACGGCGCCGGTGAACCAGCCGGCCAGGTTCGGGTCCTCCGGCGGCGGCGCGCCCACCCAGCCGTCCGCGTCCAGGCCCACCGGCATCACCGGCGCGTCGACCTGGATCGCCGGGATCGAGACCCGGTCGGGCATCGAGAACGGCAGCGGGGCGGGAGCGTTGCCGAAGGTGGTGCCGGACGCCACCCGGCTGTCCGCCGCGGCCGCCGACGCGGGCTGCGGGGGGCCCACGTCGAACTCCCCGGAACCGTTGCGAATGAGCGCGAGGCCGGTCAGCAGAACAAGCGCTATCACGCCCCAAGGAGCACGCTTTCTGCGCTGCTCCTCCTCCATGGCCAGACCGGCCGGCTCGGACGCAGACATTGACTTCCCCTCTCGACGCGGCCGTCACCGCGTCATTCGCGCATACGAGAACGCTAAGTCCCGCGTGCGGAACCGGCGACGGGGACGGAGGCGAACGGGTGGCGCCGAAGAGGGGTGGTGCGCCATCCGAGTTGCCGTGAACAGGAAATTTCTGACGGTCCGTGACCTGCGGAGATATCCGATTGTGTGCTTTTCCCCCGGCGTGTCCGCTCACCAGGACGGACCATTGTCGAAATGCGGGTCCGGGCAAGGCATCTGAGGGTCTTTCTGGGAGGCGCTTTCTCGCCGATCAACCGGGGACCGTTCCCTGGGCGTCTTCCGCGGAGGAACAATGCGTACCACTCGTGCCCTGGCGGCCGCCGGCGCCGCTGTCACGGTTCTCACCCTCGCCGCCCCGGCCGCCGTCGCGGACGGCATGGTCGTCAACCCCAGCAACATCGTCGCGCTGCCCAGCGTGATCGCCCGGGGCGGCCAGCTGACCATCACGGTCGACGGCTGCCCGACCGGCGGCACCGCGACCTCGGACGCGTTCCCGGCCACCACGCTGACGCTGGTCTCCGGGACCACCAGCACGGCGCGGGGCACCGCCGTGGTCAACACCAACGCGAGCACCGGCTCGCACAGCATCACGGTCACCTGCAACGGGAAGTCCCTGACGAACCCGGCCGCCTACACCGTCATCGGCGGTGTCCGCGGTGGTCTCGGCGGCAGCACCACCACGGGCGCCACCCCGACCGACATGGCCATCGGCGGCGGTCTCGTGGGCCTGGCCCTGATCGGCGGCGGTGTCTTCTGGATGCGCCGTCGCGCCGAGAAGCGGATCTGATCCGAGCCTCGCGCACAGACCTCCGCCCCGGAACCTTTCACTCGGTCGAGCTGCCCTTCGCCTCCCAGGGGCCGGCGATCGTGTAGTAGTGCACGGACAGGCCC
>NZ_JBEYVC010000364.1:0-1831 GCF_040643855.1 Streptomyces sp. NPDC047072
CTAAAGGTTGTCCCGTAAGCGATCTTGGAATTGGTGATGGGGTGGTGGCGGCCCCGGCTGCTGGTCTATCCGGCGAGGGCGAGGTTGTGGAGGCGGGCGATGCCGAGCATCGCCTGGTGGACGCCGTCGCCCTTGAGGCGGCAGTCGCGGAGGATCTTCCAACTCTTCATCCGCGCGAAGGCGTGCTCGACGCGGGCGCGGGCCCGCCGATGGACAGTGTTCTCGGCTTCCTGTTGTTTCGTGAGCCGGCCGCCACGCGGTTTGCGGTGCGGAATCAGGGCTCCGCATCCCGGATAGCCGCCGTCGGCCAGGAGTGGGGCGTTCTTCACGGACCGGTCGACGCCGGACTCGGTGAAGGCGCGGCAGTCGTTGCGGTTGCCGGGCAGCGGCTGGCCGACCGCGACGACCCGGCGGGTGTTGGCGTCGATGACGACCTGATGGTTGGTGGAGTAGCGGTAATTCTTACTGGACGCGGCGATGGTGCGGTCGTGCGTGGGCACGAGGGTGCCGTCCACGATGAGGACGGTCCCGGCCCCGTGCCGGCGCCGTACTGGGGCCAGTGCGAGCAACGGCGCGATATCGTCGATGACGCGGTCCGCCGTCGACTTCGACACCCCGAACAACGGGCCGAGCTGCCGCATCGTCAGATCGGTGCGCCAGTAGGCCGCGACCATCAGCACCCGGTCCTCCAGGGACAGCGCCCAGCCCCGGCCGCCGGTCGGCGCCCCACCGCCCCGGCGCCGCACCACGCCGACCAGTTTGCGGAATTGACGCTCGCTCAGCCCCGAGAACGGCCCTATCCAGCCCGGCTCCGACGCCGTGATCACACCAGTCACGCCAAGATCATCCCACCCCGGTCACTCCGTACGGAGCAACCTCCAGGGTCCAGCCGGGGCGGGAACAGAAGCGCGCTCTGGGTGAAAAGCGTGGTGGGTTGTGTCCGTGTCCCGGGTGATTGCGCCGACGCTCCCGGGGGGATGTTGGGGCTGCTCAGCCTTTGAACACGGTGTCGACGCCGACGTCCACGGTGAGGGGCACCGTGCCGTCGGGACGCACCAGTTCGGCATCGGTCGTCTCCAGGTCGACGGAGACGCAGACGCGGCCGTCACGGATGTAGGCGTAGACCTGGACACCGGCGATCTCGATGCAGGGAAGGGCGTCTTGGCTGGCGGGGTGGAAGCGCGCGGCGTGGTTGAGTTCAGTGGCGCGGCTGTTGTTGATGGTCATGTCTGGTTTCCTCTCATCGCAGGGTGGCCTGGCGCTGTGTGCGGGGTGAGGGCGGGGAGCGCGACCCGGTCGGGTTCAGGGGTTGGTCAGCGTCACTTCTTCGACATCGTCGAGGAGCCGGGCCAGAGATGCCCCCGGCTCCTCAGGGAACGCCCAGCTGATGCCGGCTTCGGTGAGAGCGGCCGCTATCCGGTCCGGCAGCGTCGCCCACACGTCCGGGTCGGTGCCGGCCCGATCGCAGGCGATCTGCAGCAGGACCCGGCGGGGCCCGGCGGTGTCGCCGGTCGCGCGCACCTGCACCAGCCCGTCCAGGCCGACCGCGTTCACCGCGGCACGGGCCCGGTCGGCGAGGTCCCAGGTACTGAGGTACTCCAGCGTGACCGGACGCGACCACGCCTTGCGTACCGTGTCCGCGATGTCGTTCGCGGACACCCCGGCGCGGTGGTCGGCAAGCATCGCGTCCAGCAGACTGCGGCGCGCGTTGACGTAACTCTCCAGCGCGACGCGTGAGTTCTCCGTCACGACCACCACTCTATGGTCAACATCCTGACCAGTCAAGATATTGACCGCATCACTCCCAAGATCGCTTACGGGACAACTTTTA
>NZ_JBEYVC010000365.1:0-1810 GCF_040643855.1 Streptomyces sp. NPDC047072
GGGTGGCCGGACGGCCCCTGTCGGGGGGTTGGGGGCCGTCCGGCCGGTCGGGGGTGGTGGGGTGGCCCCCCGGTGGGGGTGGGGGGCCGGTTGGGGGGTTAGGCGGCGTTGTAGCCGTTGAGCTTGTCGGTCAGTTCGGCGCGCTTGATCATCAGCGCCTTGACCTGCGCGTCGATCCGCTCGATCTCGGGCTTGATCTTCTCGGCGCGCTGGGCGTTGAGGAACGCCGCGTACTGGCTCTCGCGCTTCGGGGTGGCCTTGTCGCCCTGGTAGACGTGGATCAGCGCGGTGACCAGGTCACGGACCTTCTCGAAGGTCGCGGTGGTCGCGCGGGTGGAGGGGGCGTTGGTCGGGAACTGCGCGGCCAGGACCGTGCGCCGGAAGTTGATCAGCGGGTTGGGGTCGTCGTTCTCCTCCTCGTCGACGATCAGGTCCGCCGGGTTGACCAGCTGGTGACCGACCACGTACATCAGGTCGCCCTCACCCAGCACCGGCACCTCCTCGCGCTCGTGGCGGTCGATGCTGCCCTTGCCGAACTGGATGTTCAGCAGCCCCGGAACGGCCGGGTCGAGGTTGTAGTCCGGGTGGACCACGACCGCGCCGATCGGGAACGACGCACCGTCCGCGAACACGCGGGTCAGGTCGTAGACCGCCTCGCCGTTCTCCCCGGTCTCCACCGTGTACGCGTACTCGGAACCGGCCAGGGTCTTGAACGTGTTGGTGGCCTTGGACATGAAGATCCCCTCCATCAGGGTCAGTTGGTGGTTTCTCGGCCGGTTCTTCGTTCCCCCGACCTCGTGATAACTACAGTACACGTCGAACCATGAGATTGCAACACTCTGGAAGGGGTCACCTCAACAACGCTTCCCCCAACCCGCCTCCACCTAGAAACTTCACCCCACCCCCGACCTCACCAACCCCCACCCGGACCCCAACCCACCCCCGCCCAGCTCCCCAACTCGACACCCCGCCACCACCCCCAGAACGCCCACCCAACCCCCCGGACAACCCCCACACGCGACCGAACCGAACGCGAATCTAACGCCCCCGAAACACCCGGATGCCCCCGCACGCGAATCTAACGCCACCCTCACGCGCACCCGTTGCCGAACACCCCGGACCCCACACCCACACCCGCACCCGCCCCGAATCTAACGCCCCGACAAATCCGGACCCCGAATCTAACGCCACTCTCACAACGGCCCGGAAAACCCCTGTCACGCCCCCGCGCAACCTCCCCGCCCTCACCCTCCCCGAACGCCGTACGGCCCTGTAGGCTGCCGTACAGAGCCGCACGGGCGAGGAATCGCCCCCACCGCCCCCGGCTCGACACCGGGCCGGAAAAGCGGCCCAATTCCACGGGGCCGGGCTTGAGTTCACCGGTAACCGGCCCCTATACTGGACCCGCACGGCAGGAACTCAGGAACACCGGCGGAAAGGACACAGCCGGAAACCTGAAAACCCGTCAACAGGAACCACACGAAAGGCCCGGATAGGCCACGGGGCAGACCCCCACCACCTAGCCAGCCATTCAGTGACCAGAACCCCCAGAAAGGGGAACTGAATTCACGGCCGGACCACGATCCGGCCCCCGGCCCGCCCCGCCGGGCCGGCCTCGGTGGCCGGCTCCCGCCGGCCGGAAGCGCTCTGCGCTGACGGTCTGTCAGAGGGCGCTTCGCCGACATCGAGGCGGAGCTGGACACCCACCGTCCGCCCCGCCTGGACGCGGCCCGCCGGATCCGGCGCCCGCAGCAACTTCGCGACATGCGCGGTGGACGCCAGTTCTCCCTCCCCCGCGGCCCCGTCGAAC
>NZ_JBEYVC010000366.1:0-1803 GCF_040643855.1 Streptomyces sp. NPDC047072
GTGCTCGCCGCGATGGAGGTCTTCGACCAGGACGACGACGGCATCGCGATCCTGCTGGAGGAACAGGTCGGCGAGCACCAGCTCGACGACGTCAAAGAAGCGATCGCCGTCTGCCCGGCCGCGGCCATCCGGCTGGTCGACCAGTGAGGCGGATCGCCGTCGTCGGCGCCTCGGCCGCCGGGCTCGCGGCGGCAGAGACGCTGCGCAGAGAGGGTTACGACGGCACGATCACCCTCGTCGGTGACGAGCCGGAGGCCCCCTACGACCGGCCGCCGCTCTCCAAGCAGCTCCTGGCCTCGGAATGGGAGTCCGACCGGCTCGCCCTGCGCACGGACGCCGACCTGGCCGCCCTCGACCTGGACCTGCGGCTCGGCGTGGCCGCGACGGGCCTCGAACTCGCCGGCCGCACCGTGCGGTTGGCGGACGGCTCCGACGTCCCCTACGACGGGCTGGTCATCGCCACCGGGGTCCGCCCCCGTCGGCTGCCGGGGGAGGGTGCGCACGTCCTGCGCACCCTCGCCGACGCGCTCACCCTGCGCGAGCGGCTCGTCCCGGGACGGCGTCTGGTCGTCGTGGGTGCCGGGTTCCTCGGTGCGGAGGCCGCCGCGATCGCGTGGCGGCTCGGCGCCGAGGTGACCCTCCTGGAACCGGCCGCCGTGCCGCTGGCCCACGCGGTCGGCGCGGACGTAGGGCGGGTGCTGGCCCGGGCGCACGTGGAGCGGGGGGTCGACCTGCGGTGCGGGGTGACCGTGACCGAGGTGACCGACGAGGGCGTCCGGCTGGCAGACGGAGAGGAGATCGAGGCGGACGAGGTGCTCGTCGCCATCGGCTCGGTGCCCAACACCGGATGGCTGGAGGGCAGCGGCCTGCCGGTGGGCGACGGCGTGGTGTGCGACGAGTACTGCGAGGCCGCGAGGAACGTCTACGCGGCCGGTGACGTGGCCCGCTGGTACAACCCGCTGTTCGGCACCTCGATGCGGATCGAGCACCGCACCAACGCGGCCGAGCAGGGCATGGCGGCCGCCCGCAACCTCCTCGCGGCGCCCGAGGCGCGCAAGGCGTTCACGCCGGTGCCGTACTTCTGGTCCGACCAGTACGACATGAAGGTCCAGGCGTACGGCTTCCTGCGCGGCCACGACGAAGTCGCCGTCGTGGAGGGCGACCTGGCCGAACGGCGCTTCGTGGCCGCGTACCGCACCGGCGACCGGGTCAGCGGCGCCCTCGCGGTCGGCATGCCGCCCAAGGCGATTCGGCAGTGGCGCCAGGCCATCATGACCGGGGCGGCCTGGCGGGAGACCGTGTCCGTCCAGGCGTAGCCACTGTGCGTGGGCGTCCGGCCGGCCCGCCGGACGCCCGCCGTCATCTCCGTACGGATCCGTCCCCTGCGGTCCGCACGACACACGCGGCCGCCCAGCCGTCGGGCACGTCGACGTCGATGATCCGCCGGCCGGGCAGCCTCGCGGGAGGCGGTCCGGCGCCCAGGTACCGGTCGCGCGGGGCCTCGCAGGAAAGGCCCTCGCCGGTGGCCTTGCGGTAGGCCTCCTTCCGGGTCCAGCAGCGGGCGAAGCCGCCCGGGCGGGCCTCGACGGACAGCCGGGCCAGGTCCCGTAGTTCGGAGGCGTGCAGCACCCGGGTGGCGTCCTCGGCACGCTTCGGGCCGGGAACGCGCTCCACGTCCACGCCGACCGGCTCGGAGGCGAGCGCCAGCAGCGCGAGCCGCGAGGGACGCGGCGGCCTGACCGTCCGCCTCGACGAAGGGCACCACTACGACATCGAGGCCACCTCCGAGGAGCTGGTGGTGAC
>NZ_JBEYVC010000367.1:0-1766 GCF_040643855.1 Streptomyces sp. NPDC047072
CCACGTGGGGGCCCGGCGTCGCCCGCACGATCGTGATCAGCCGGTCCGTCAGCTCCAGCGTCCCGACCGCCGGATCGTCGTAGGCCAGTTTCGTCGCCGGGTCCAGGACGACGACCGGGACGCCCGCGTCGCGGATCTGGTCGATCGCCTCCTTGGGTCCGGTGTCGGTGTCGGCGAGGACCACCGTCGGCCGCAGGGACAGCACGCTCTCCGCGCTGACGTCGTGCGCCTTGGTGACCTGCGGGAGCTTCTTCGCCTCGGCGAAGGTGGCGGTGATGTCCCGCCCGACGACCCGGTCACCGAGCCCCAGCGTGAACACGATCTCGGCGACACCGCCGTTGAGCGGCAGGATCCGCGAGGCGTCCTTCACCGTGACCTTCCGCCCGTCCGAGGAGTCGACGGTGACGGGCAACTCCGGCGTGGGCGCCTTGCCTTCGAGCGGGACGAGGGTGTTCTTCGCGAGCTGCTTCCCGGCCGCGGCCGCGCGCGCTCCGGCGGAGGCCGGGGAAGCGTCCGCGGCTGAGGTGGACGCCGAGGTCCCGCCCCCGCACCCCGCCGTCAGCAGGGCGAGCGCCAGCCCGACGGCCGCGAGCCCCCGGCGCGCCAGGGGGTGTCGGGATCTTCCGGGCATGCGCATCGCCTGACCCTCTCCAGTCTCACGGGTGACTTACAGTGGAGCACCAGCTTAGGTTAGGTTTACCTAATTAACCACTGGTGGGGGTGTGACATGAAAAGCCCAAGCAGCCTGCGCGGCAGGAGAGTTGCGGGCGTCTCCGCAGTCGCCATGACGTTGGCGATCACCTCCCCCGCGGCTGCCGCGGGGACCTCGGCGACCGGACCCGAGGGCCAGAAACTCACCGTCTCCACATCCTCCGGGCTCGACCCGGCGGGCGAGACGGTGACCGTCTCCGGCTCCGGCTACAACACCGAGAAGGGCATCTACGTCGCCTTCTGCGTGGACAACGGCGCCGGGAAGACGCCCACGCCGTGCATCGGCGGCGTCGACATGTCCGGCGAATCCGGGGCGTCGCGGTGGATCTCGTCCAACCCGCCCTCCTACGGCGAGGGGCTCGCGAAGCCGTACGGCGGCAGCGGACACAAGGGCACGTTCAGCGTGAAACTCACGGTGCGCGCGAAGGACGCGAACACCGACTGCACGAAGTCCGGCGTGACCTGCGCCGTCATCACCCGCAACGACCACACGCGGGGTGGGGACCAGACGCAGACCGTGCGGATCCCGGTGACGTTCGCGGGCGCCTCCGGGGCCGGGAGCGGTTCGTCGGCGACATCGAGCGCGACGGCCGGTCCGGGTTCCGATTCCGGGCCCTCCGAAGCCGCGACCAAGACCGAATCCGAGGGCGCAACGAAGGCGAGCGGCCCGCTCGCAAGCACCGGTTCCGCCACATTGACGGTCGGGCTCACGGCGGCGGGACTCGTCGCGGCCGGGACCGGCACCTGGTACTGGGCGCGCCGACGCCGTACGGCCTGATCCCCAAATCCCCGAGGGAGAACTGAAGATGGTGAACAGACCCGGCGCCGCCGCACTGGCCGGCGGCGCCCTGCTCGCGCTGCTCTGCCCGGGCGCGGCGGCCGCGCAGGACGTGTATCCCCGTACGGTGTCCGGTGGTTACGCGAGCTGGAGAACAGCCGAGGGCGTCACCCTCGACGTCATCGAACCCGCCACACAGGGCTCCGGGGGCCGTGCGTGGTTCCCGGCGACGGGCGGCGGCACGGATCCTCAAACCGCTTCCGCCGAGGTCGAGTTG
>NZ_JBEYVC010000368.1:0-1622 GCF_040643855.1 Streptomyces sp. NPDC047072
GGAGGCAGGCCCGGCGGCAGACCGAGGCGGCCCAGGCGCAGTACCGGCGCGAGGCCGACGAGACCGAAAGTGGACCCACTTCTTCAGGGGCGCGGGGAACTGCGCGACTAGCCCCCACCGTCCCGCACTCGCCGGACAACCGAACCCGGTACCCCGCTAGGCGCTCGCCAACTCCTCCGCCATCGCCGCGCGCAGCCGTAGCGTCGTCACCAACCGCTGAAACGCCTCCGCCCAATACCCCCCGGCCCCGGGACTCGCGTCCTCCCCCTCGTCCGGTATCGCCATCAACCCCTCCAACCGCCCGGCCTCCGCAGGATCCAGGCACCGCTCGGCCAGCCCCATCACCCCACTGAAGCTCCACGGATAACTCCCCGCGTCCCGCGCGATGTTGAGCGCGTCCACCACGGCCCGCCCCAGCGGCGCAGCCCATGGCACCGCACATACCCCGAGCAGCTGGAACGCCTCCGACAACCCGTGCGTCGCGATGAACCCCGCGACCCACTCGGCCCGCTCGGCGGAGCCCAACGTGCCGAGGAGCTTCGCCCGCTCCGCCAACGACACCACCCCAGGCCCTCCGGCCTCCGGCGCCGCGGGCGTGCCGAGCAGCGCCCGCGCCCACCCCGCGTCCCGCTGCCGTACGGCGGCCCTGCACCACGCCGCGTGCAGTTCGTTCCGCCAGTCGTCCGCCACCGGGAGCGCCACGATCTCCTCCGGCGTCCGGCCGCCGAGCCGTCCCGGCCAGGTGCTCAGCGGCGCCGCCTCCACCAACTGGCCGAACCACCAGGAGCGTTCGCCCCTCCCCGAGGGGGCCTTGGCCACGACGCCGTCGCGCTCCATGCCCGCGTCGCACTCGTGCGGGGCCTCTACGGTGAGTACCGGTGTGCTCCTCGTGTTCTGTGCGCTCCGCGCGTTCTGCATGTTCTGCATGTTCTGTGCGCTCTGCGTGTTCTGCGGGCTCTGTGTGCTCTGCGCGCTCTGTGTGTGGTCGACGGCCACGCACGCTCCGGCCCTGACCGCCATCCGTCCCGCCAGCGCCGAGCCCGGCAGCGCGGAGAGCAACTCCGCCGCCGTCGCCCGGACGTTGCGGCTCCGGTCGGCCAACGCCTGTTCCAGGAAGGGCTCGTCGTCGGGGCCGAGACGGGTGCGCAGGGAGTCGAGGAACATCAGCCGGTCCTCGGCCCGCTCCGTCGCCCACGTCGTCGCCAGCAACTCGCGTGCCGCACCGGCATCCTGGGCGCGCACCGCCGAGAGCAGGGCGACCCGCTCGGCGAACAGCCCTTCCTCCCACAGCCGTTGGATACCGGCGGGGTTCTCGACGGACGGCAGCGCGGCGCCGCCGCCCGGTGCCGCGCGCAGGGCGAAGCGCCAGTCCGGGTTCAGCCGGGCCAGCCAGGTGGCGCGGGGGCCCGCGAAGGCCAGGGCCGGCGGCCGCAGGTCCGTGCGGCCCCGGGCCGCGTCCAGCAGGGCGGGCAGCAGCTGCGGAGGTGCCGCGAAACCACGGGAGTTGGCCGCCTGGAGCCACTGCGGCAGCAGCTCCATCAGGTCGGGGGCTCGGCGCTGTTCCGGGGGCAGCTGGCGCAGGCCGTCTCCCGGTACGGGCGGGCGGTGGCCGCGCACGAGGC
>NZ_JBEYVC010000369.1:0-1431 GCF_040643855.1 Streptomyces sp. NPDC047072
GATGGTGTCCCGCCACGTGGTGTAGCCGGTCAAGGTTCGTGAACGCGCGGGTGTCTGCCCGGGGCGTGCATCAGCTGCCGCTGCTTGCTCCCTGAACAAGGGTCGGCCATCGCGCAAGTCTCCCTGGTGAACGGGCAGTTCAACCGGAGGAGCGCACGATGGCCTTGTCCCAGTCTGACCTGATCCAGCTGCTTCAGTCACTACGTGCGGCCGACGGAGTTGAGACGATCAGGGTGCTGTGCGAGCGCATCCTGCAGGAACTCATCGAGGCCGAGGCGACCGAGGCCATCGGTGCCGCCCCGGGCGAGCACTCCGATCAGCGCACCACCTGGCGCAACGGCCACCGCGAGCGGCTGCTGACCACCCAGGCCGGCGACCTCGATCTGAAGATCCCCAAGGTGCGGACCGGATCGTTCTTCCCCTCGCTGCTCGAGCGGCGCCGGCGGATCGACCGGGCATTGTTCGCCGTGGTGATGGAGGCGTACGTGCACGGCGTCTCGACCCGCTCGGTCGATGACCTGGTCAAAGCGCTCGGAGCCGATACCGGAATCTCCAAGTCCGAGGTGTCGCGGATCTGCGGCGAACTCGACGAAGAACTCGTGGCGTTCAAGGAACGGCCGCTGGATCACACCGTCTTCCCTTACGTCTTCCTGGACGCCACCTACTGCAAGGCCCGTGTGAATCATCGGATTGCCTCGCAGGCCGTGGTCATCGCGACCGGGATCTCCGCCACCGGGCACCGAGAGATCCTCGGGCTGATGGTCGGCGACAGCGAGTCGAAGCCGTTCTGGACGAAGTTTCTGCGTTCGCTTCGGGCCCGCGGCCTGGACAATGTCCAGCTGGTAATCTCCGACAGCCACAGTGGCCTGGTGGCCGCGATCCGCACGGTCTTCCTTGGCTCGGCCTGGCAAAGGTGCCGAGTTCACTTCGTACGAGACGTCTTCGGCGTGATCGAAAAGGGGTCGGGAGAGATGGTCGCGGCGACCATCCGCACCGTCTTCGCGCAGACCACCGCGGAGGCAGTGCGCACTCAGTTGAATGTGGTGGCCGACATGCTCGGACGGCAGTTCCCGCAGGTCAAGAGCATGCTGCTGGACGCAGCAGTCGACATCACCGCGTTCGCGGACTTCCCGCCGGCGCACTGGAAGAAGATCTGGTCCACCAACCCGCTGGAACGGCTGAACCGGGAGGTCAAACGGCGGGCCGACGTGGTCCAGGTCTTCCCCAACCCTGCCGCCCTGGACCGGCTCGCCGCCGCGGTCCTGGCCGAACTCCATGACGAGTGGCAGGTCTTCGACCGTCGCTACCTCTCCGAAGCCTCCATGGTCGAACTCCTCACCGCCAAACCGGCCGAGGACGACCACCAGCTTTTCCCACCGCAGGGACCGAATCAGCTCGGTCAGTGACTACACCACTCGGCGGGACACCATC
>NZ_JBEYVC010000370.1:0-1379 GCF_040643855.1 Streptomyces sp. NPDC047072
GAAGTGGAAGGCCATGTGGCATTCGTCGCCGCCGGACTTGTAGTCGCCGAAGTAGTCGACGACGTCCTCCGGCCACTGGTTCGCCTCCGCGAGGAGAACCGTGTCCGGATACATCGCGTCGATCTCCCGGCGCACCCGCTTCAGGAACGCGTGACTCGTGGGCAGGTTCTCGCAGTTGGTGCCCTCCGCCGCGTAGAGATAGGGGACGGCGTCGAGGCGGTAGCCGTCGATGCCGAGGTCCAGCCAGAAGCGGAGGGCGGCCAGGATTTCCTCCTGGACCGCGGGGTTCTCGTAGTTGAGGTCCGGCTGGTGGGAGAAGAAGCGGTGGAAGTAGTACTGGCCGCGCACCGGGTCGAAGGTCCAGTTGGAGACTTCCGTGTCGACGAAGATGATCCGCGCGTCCGGGTATTTGCGGTCGTCGTCGGCCCACATGTAGTAGTCGCCGTAGGGGCCTTCGGGGTTGGCGCGGGATTCCTGGAACCACGGGTGCTGGTCGCTGGTGTGGTTCATGACGAAGTCGATGATGACGCGCATGCCGCGTTGGTGGGCGGCGTCGACGAATTCGACGAAGTCGGCGAGGTCGCCGAACTCGGGGAGGACGGCGGTGTAGTCGGAGACGTCGTAACCGCCGTCGCGCAGCGGTGACTTGAAGAAGGGCGGCAGCCACAGGCAGTCGATGCCGAGCCACTGGAGGTAGTCCAGTTTGGCGGTGATGCCCTTGAGGTCGCCGACGCCGTCGCCGTTGCTGTCCTGGAAGGAGCGGACCAGGACCTCGTAGAAGACGGCCCGTTTGAACCAGTCCGGGTCCCGGTCCCCCGCGGGCGTGTCCTCGAAGGTGTCGTGGACGGGCTCGTTGACTGTCACGCTGGGGACCCTCCGATCGATGACGTCGGCCGCCGGACCTGGAACACATGCGCGGGCGCCCGACCTGGTTCGAGGCGCACATAGTTGTTCCTGCCCCAGCGGTAGGTCTCACCCGCCAGTTCGTCGTGCACGAACAGCGACTCGTGCCTCTCCAGGCCGAGTTGCGGCATGTCCAACGAGACCGTGGCCTCCTGGGTGTGGTGCGGATCCAGGTTCACGACCACGAGGACGGTGTCGTCGCCGGTGCGCTTGCTGTACGCGATGACCGCGTCGTTGTCGGTCTCGTGGAAGCGGATGTTTCGCAGCTGCCGGAGTGCGGGGTGGTTTCGCCGGATGGTGTTGAGGCGGGTGATCAGGGGTGCGATGGTCTGGTCGGTGTCCCAATTGCGGGCCCTGATCTGGTACTTCTCCGAGTCGAGGTACTCCTCGCTGCCCTCCCTGAGCGGGGTGTTCTCGCACAGCTCGTAGCCGGAGTAGATGCCCCAGGTCGGCGAGAGCGTCGCGGCCAGCACCGC
>NZ_JBEYVC010000371.1:0-1346 GCF_040643855.1 Streptomyces sp. NPDC047072
CTTCAGTTCAAGAGGTCGTTGCAACACCCCGTTCGTAGGGAGTTGCAGTGGACTTCGAGATCCGGGAGGACCGGAGGCCGCAGGGCCCCCGGAAGCTGCTGAAGGAGCGTGAGCTCTACCTTTCCCTTGTGGATCAAGGGATGGGGAACGCGCAAGCGTGCCGGATCGTGGGAGTGCACGAGCGGACCGGCAGGGATTGGCGTTACGGACGGCCGGAGGGCCGTGTGAAGAGGCCGCGACCGCGGGCGAAGGATGCGCCGGCGGTCGCGGTCCTTGGTGTCAGAGCACCCAGGACCCGCCTGATCGAGGTCCGTGGTGACTCGCGTTACCTCGGTGAGGATGAGCGGATACACATCGCCGACCGTTTGCGGGAGAAGGCGACAGTCCGCGCGATCGCGGCCGAGCTGGGCCGCAGTCCCTCGACCATCAGCCGGGAGATCCGCCGCAACCGCCACCCCGTGAACGGCCAGTACCGGCCGCACGCGGCACACGCCCGGTCCAGGGCCCGCCGTCCGCGCCCCAAGGGCGGGAAGATCGCGGCGTCTGTGCTACTGCGTGACACCATCCAGGCATGGCTGGGGCTGAAGTGGAGTCCTGAGCAGATCAGCCGGAGCCTGCGCCTGTACTTCCCCGACCGGCCGGAGATGCACGTGTCGCACGAGACGATCTATCAGGCCCTCTACGTCCAGGGCCCGGGCGAGCTGCGCCGCGGACTCACCAGGGCCCTGCGCACCGGCCGCACCCTCCGCAAGCCTCAACGCCGTCCCGACCAGCGGATCCCGCGCTATCCGGCACCGATGGTGATGATCAGCGACCGGCCGGCCGAGGCCGAGGACCGGGCCGTTCCCGGCCACTGGGAGGGAGACCTGATCATCGGCAAGAACAACGGCTCCGCGATCGGCACCCTGGTCGAGCGGACCACCCGCTACGTGATGCTGGTCCACCTGCCCGGCAACCGCGACACCATCACCGTCCGTGACGCGCTGATCGACACCGTCGGCGCCCTCCCGGCCCACCTGCGGCGCTCGCTTACCTGGGACCAGGGCTCAGAGATGGGCCTGCACCACCAGTTCTCCATGGCCACCGGCATGCCCGTCTACTTCTGCGACCCCTCCAGCCCCTGGCAGCGCGGCTCGAACGAGAACACCAACGGACTGCTGCGGCAGTACTTCCCGAAGGGCACCGACCTGTCACGGCACGACCGCGAGGACCTGGACGCCGTCGCCGCCGAACTCAACGGCCGCCCACGCAAAACGCTCGACTGGGAAACCCCAGCCGAGCGCCTCGCTAAGCTCCTCGCAACAGCCGCATGATCAGCGGTGTTGCCACGAACCCTTGAATTCGCC
>NZ_JBEYVC010000372.1:0-1260 GCF_040643855.1 Streptomyces sp. NPDC047072
CCGCTACGGCACCCGTTGGATCGGCCGTCTGATCCAGGTCCGCGACAACGAACTGCTGGTGGCGGCGCGTGCCGTGGTCGCGGACGCCTTGGCCTGCTGGGCGCTGGTCTCGGCGCGGTCGGCCGCGCTGTCGGCGGCGGTGGCGTAGCCCTCGGCCTGCTTGGCGCTGGCGTCGGCCTCGGCGGCGGCCGCCTTGGCGTCCTCGGCGGCGTTCCTGGCCTCGGCGGCGGCCTTGGCGGCGAGCGCGGCGTTGTACCGGGCGGTGGCCGCGACCTGCTGCCCCTCGGCGATGAGCCGGTCGATCTGGGCGACGTGGGTGGCGGCGAGCGCGTCCTTCTGGACGGCCATGTACTGGCCCGCCTCGACGAAGGCGTGGACCTCGTCGGCGGAACCGGCCAGCGCGATCTTGGCGGCGGCCTTGACCTCGGGCCCGCCCTCGTTGAAGAGCCGGGTGGCGACCACCCGCTCGTCGGCCTGCTGTGCCTCGTACCGGCCGCTGTTGAGGAAGCCGAGCAGGGCCGTCGTACTGCCGTCCTGGAGGGCCTTGGTGGCGCCCTCCTTGACGCCCGGTCCGCCGTCGTTGGCCAGCTTGGTGACCGCGACGCGGTAGTCGGCGTTGGCCGCCTGGTGCTGCCCGGTGCTGTAGAAGTCGAGGATCTGCTGGTCGGTGCCCTTCAGCGCCTCGGTCGCGGCGGTGCGGACCGCCTCGTACGGGCTGCCGGAGGCGAGGTCGGCGACCTGCTGGCGCGTCTCGTCCACGACGGCCTTGTCCCAGCCGGTCCGCAGGTAGGCGAGGACGTCGGCGTCGGTACCGGACAGGGCCTGCGCGGCCGCGTCCTTGCGCCAGGAGCCGAAGTACTTCAGCGCCCGCATCGCGACCGCGCGGCCCTTGGCGGCGACGGCGGCCCGGTCGGCGTCGGGCTTGTCCGCCTCGACGGTCAGGGCCTTGGTGTCGTCGACGATCGCCTGGCCCTCGACCACCGTCCCGGCGACCTCGGCGGTGAAGGTGTCGGCCGTGGACTTGTCCGTCATGGCGGCCTCGACACCCGCGTCGGTGCGGGTCTTCAGGTCCTCGGCCTCGGTCTCGCGCGCGATGGCCGCGGTCTTCTCCGCCGTGGCGACCGCCTTGGTGGCGGTGTCGGCGGCGGCCTTGGCGGCGGCGGCCTGCTTGGTGGCCTCGGCCGACCGTGGCCTCGGCATTGGCGCCCGTGCCCTTGACCCCGACGACGGTGCCGAGCCCGAACTGGTCGTGGGTGACAC
>NZ_JBEYVC010000373.1:0-1137 GCF_040643855.1 Streptomyces sp. NPDC047072
GAGGTCGCCGACGTGATCGCCTCGGCGCTCAAGCCGTCGTACGACGTGGAGAGCCTGAAGGCCCGGGTCAAGGTCCTGGCCGACAAGCACCCGCTGTACCCCGGTCTGAACAAGTAGTTCCCGGTGGGGGCACCCGACGACGTGTGCCCCCACCCTTTTTGGAGGAGTTCCCGTGGCCATCTCGGTCTTCGATCTGTTCTCGATCGGCATCGGCCCGTCGAGCTCCCACACGGTCGGCCCGATGCGTGCGGCCCGTATGTTCGCCCGCCGGCTGCGCCACGAGGGGCTGCTGCCGTCGGTGGCCTCGGTCCGCTGTGAGCTCTACGGCTCCCTGGGCGCGACCGGGCACGGCCACGGCACCCCGAAGGCCGTCCTGCTCGGCCTTGAGGGCGCGTCCCCTCGTACGGTCGACGTGGAGACGGCGGACGAACGGGTCGCGGCGATCCGGGAGTCCGGGTCCCTGAAGCTGCTCGGGGAGCGCGAGATCCCGTTCTCCTTCGACGACGATCTGGTGCTGCACCGCCGTAAGGCACTGCCCTACCACGCCAACGGCATGACGGTCTGGGCGTTTGACGCGTCCGGCACCGAACTCCTGGCGAAGACCTACTACTCGGTGGGCGGCGGCTTCGTCGTCGACGAGGACGCGGTCGGCGCGGACCGGATCAAGCTCGACGACACGGTCCTCAAGTACCCCTTCCGCACCGGCGACGAGCTGTTGCGGCTGGCGAAGGACACCGGACTGTCGATCTCCTCGCTGATGCTGGAGAACGAACTCTCCTGGCGCACCGAGGACGAGGTCCGTGCCGGACTCCTGGAGATCTGGCGGGTGATGCGCGCCTGTGTCTCGCGGGGCATGGCGCGGGAGGGCATCCTGCCCGGCGGGCTGCGGGTGCGGCGGCGCGCGGCCGTCTCGGCGCGTCAACTGCGGGCCGAGGGCGATCCGTTGGCGCACGCGATGGAGTGGATCACGCTCTACGCGATGGCCGTCAACGAGGAGAACGCGGCAGGCGGACGCGTCGTGACCGCGCCCACCAACGGAGCGGCCGGCATCATCCCCGCCGTCCTGCACTACTACATCAACTTCGTCCCCGGCGCCGACGAGGACGGAGTGGTCCGCTTCCTGCTCGCCGCCGGCGC
>NZ_JBEYVC010000374.1:0-1109 GCF_040643855.1 Streptomyces sp. NPDC047072
GCGCCGGCGGCGAGCAGGAAGCGGACCACTCCGTCCTCGTCGGCGCCGGGGACGAAGTTGATGTAGTAGTGCAGGACGGCGGGGATGATGCCGGCGGCTCCGTTGGTGGGCGCGGTCACGACGCGTCCGCCTGCCGCGTTCTCCTCGTTGACGGCCATCGCGTAGAGCGTGATCCACTCCATCGCATGCGCCAACGGGTCACCGGCGGCCCGTAGTTGACGAGCCGTCACCGACGCGCGGCGGCGCACTCGCAGGCCGCCGGGCAGGATGCCCTCCCGTGCCATGCCCCGCGAGACACAGGCGCGCATCACCCGCCAGATCTCCAGGAGTCCGGCCCGGACCTCCTCCTCGGTGCGCCAGGAGAGTTCGTTCTCCAGCATCAGCGAGGAGATCGACAGTCCGGTGTCCTTCGCCAGCCGCAACAACTCGTCACCGGTACGGAAGGGGTACTTCAACACGGTGTCGTCGAGCTTGATCCGGTCGGCGCCGACCGCGTCCTCGTCGACGACGAAGCCGCCGCCCACCGAGTAGTAGGTCTTCGCCAGGAGTTCGGTGCCGGACGCGTCGAACGCCCAGACCGTCATGCCGTTGGCGTGGTAGGGCAGTGCCTTACGGCGGTGCAGCACCAGATCGTCGTCGAAGTCGAAGGCGATCTCGTGGGCGTCGCCGATCTCGGCGTCCAACAGGCGTAGCCGGCCTGCCGACTTGATCCTTTCGACGTCCCGTTCGGCCCCGGCGATGTCGACGGTGTGCGGTTCGCGTCCCTCCAGGCCGAGCAGGACGGCCTTCGGGGTGCCGTGGCCGTGGCCGGTTGCGCCCAGGGAGCCGTACAACTCGACCCGGACCGCCGCGGTTCGGGCGAGCAGTCCGTCTTCCTTGAGCCGGACCACGAAGGTCCGGGCGGCCCGCATCGGACCCACCGTGTGGGAACTCGACGGGCCGATGCCGATCGAGAAGAGATCGAAGACGGAGATGGCCATCGGCGGACCCCGTTACGACGTCAGGCTGGGGTAGAGCGGGTGCTTGTCGGCCAGGACCTTGACCCGGGCCTTCAGGCTCTCCACGTCGTACGACGGCTTGAGCGCCGAGGCGATCACGTCGGCGACCTC
>NZ_JBEYVC010000375.1:0-1099 GCF_040643855.1 Streptomyces sp. NPDC047072
GTGGCGGACCGGTTGCTGCAGCAGGAACAGCCGTACGAGCGTCTCCAGCGGGGTGTCCCCGCGGGTCGCCCGGAGCGCGGGCACGGTCTCGCTGCGCGCGAGGGCCGCGTAGGCGGGCGCGCCGAGGAGGTCGAGGAGTCCGTCGGCGGTGAAGGAGGCCCCCAGGAGGGCCTCTCGCAGCCGGGCGGTCACCTCGGGGCGGTCGGATGCGGGCAGGGCGGGCAGGGCGGGCAGGCTGGAGTCACTCACGCCCCCATTGTGGCCCGCGCCCGCCCGTCGGGGTGGCTCAGCCCGCGGTCGACGAGGGCGACGCGGAGGCCTGCTTGCAGCCCGCCTGCTCGGACAGCGCCTGCTTGGTGTCGCCCGACTCCAGGTTCTTCATCGCGTCCAGGGCGCCCTGGGTGTCGAGCTTCTTCATCTGCGCGACGACGTCCTTGAGCCCGGTGGCGAACTTCGCCTGGTTCTTGGTGTCGAGCCCGTCCACCTGCTTCTTCAGGTCGGCGTAGGCCGTGGAGAGGGCGGTGAGCTTGGTGACGGCCGCCTGCTGGCGCTTAGCGCCGTCGTCGACGCCGGGGGGCGCACCGGCGGTGTCGATCACCGTGGCGCGCGCCTTGTAGCCGTCGGAGAGGTCCTGGAAGGCCTGCGAGTCGGCCTTCTGGAGCTCGGCGGGCGTGCTCTCGGTGTCCTCGGCCGCCTTGGTGATCGCGTCGTAGGCCGCCGTGATCTTCTGGTTCTGGGCGGGCACCTGGTCGCAGACCTTCTTGGCCCAGGCGTCCAGTTCCTTGTTGTCCTCGCTGCCACCGCATCCCGTCAGCGTCAGCACCAGTACCGCACCGCCGGACAGCGCGGCCGCGAGCTTCTTGTTCACCGGATCGGTCCCTTCCACTGCTCTCGGCCCACGGACCCTACACGGCGCGCGCGTCCCGGCCGTACACCGAATGCCACCAATGGAGGCTTTTACGGCTGTTCGCACCACGCGAGACAAGGCTCACGACCGGGGCCGCACACGCGCGAGGCGGGCGGCCGGCGCGTCAACCGATCAAGTTCGCGATGTTCATGCTCGCCGAGTACGTGAACATGGTGACGGTCTCGGCCGTGA
>NZ_JBEYVC010000376.1:0-1084 GCF_040643855.1 Streptomyces sp. NPDC047072
CTGACGTGGCGGGCCTGTCCGAGAACATCCGGGTCCGCTCGATCCTCGGCCGGTTCCTGGAGCACTCCCGGGTCTTCGCCTTCGGCAACGGCGGCCCGGGTCCAGGCGACCCGCCTGCTCGTCGCAGCCGCCGGCGCCCGCGACGCCGACGCCCGCCGCGGAGCCACCACCCCGCTCGACTCCGCTGCCAAGGTCATGGGCAGCGAACTCGCCGAGGACATCGCCATCGAGGCACTGACCGTCCTCGGGCCCGCCTCCGCGCTCCCCGGACCGCTGGAACGCGCGCTGCGACTGGCTCCCGGCAACGTCGTCGCGGGCGGCACCAACGACATTCACCGCAGCTTGATCGCCCGCGCCCTCGGCCTGCCCGGCTGACGGCCAAGACACCAACAGGGGAAGGTCCGCCCATGACCGCCGATGACCGGATCGTCGACTACCTCCGGCGGGTCACTGCCGACCTGCACGAGTCGCGCCGCCGACTGCACGACGCCGAGGCCCGCCTTCACGAGCCGGTGGCGATCGTCGGCATGGCCTGCCGTTTTCCCGGCGGTGTGAACACTCCGGAGGACCTGTGGCAGCTGGTCATGGACGGGCGGGACGTGATCGGCGACTTCCCGGTGGACCGGGGGTGGCCGGAGGGTCTGTACGACCCGGATCCGGGGGCGGTGGGGCGTACGTACTGTGCGCGGGGCGGTTTTCTCGAGGATGTCGCGGGCTTCGATGCGGAGTTCTTCGGTATTTCGCCGCGTGAGGCGTTGGCGATGGATCCGCAGCAGCGGTTGTTGTTGGAGGTGTGCTGGGAGGCGTTGGAGCGGGCGGGGCTGAACCAGCAGGAGTTGCGCGGCAGTTCCACCGGCGTCTACATCGGAGGCTCGACCTCCGGCTATCTCGACATCAATCAACCCCCGCCCGGCACCGAGGGATACGCCCTGACCGGCACCCTCGCCTCCGTTCTCTCCGGCCGCATCGCCTACACGCTCGGACTGGAAGGTCCTGCGGTGAGTTTGGATACGGCGTGTTCGTCGTCGTTGGTGGCGTTGCATTCGGCGGTGCAGGCGTTGCGTCGGGGTGAGTGTGGGGTGGC
>NZ_JBEYVC010000377.1:0-1079 GCF_040643855.1 Streptomyces sp. NPDC047072
CCTTGCCGACCAGGTCGGCGCCGACGTCGGCGGCCTTGGTGAAGATGCCGCCGCCGACCCTCGTCGGGGCCGAGCAGGTGGTCGAGGGTCTCCGTGGTGCAGGGGAGTAGCGCGCTGTCCGTGTGTGCCGCGAGGTAGGTGTGGAGTGCGGTGAGGGCCTGGCGGGGGCTCTCGGCGTGGGTGATCTCCAGTGGGCCGTCGAAACCGGCGAAGCGGACCCGCTCCGAGAGCGGACGGTCCTCGTTGAACTCGCGCATCCAGCGGACGAGTTCGCGGTTGGCCTCGGACGCCCCGAAGCCGTGGCTGAAGCCGCGGGCCATCACCTCGTCGAGGGTGCCGGTGCCCGACGTGACGTAGTCGTCCACGAGCAGGCCGGCCAGGCAGTCGCTCTCGATCGCGATGGTCCGGTAGTGCTCCCGCTCGACGAGCCCGCGGAAGATCTCGTTGCGCACGTCGAGCAGGACGTCCTCGCCGTGGGTGGGCTCGCCCAGGGCGAGGAGGCGGGGCCGGGCGGGGAGCAGCCCCATGACGGTGGTGGCGTCGACGGTATGGACGGCGTCTGTGAGAGGAACGGTCATTTCCTCAACGGTATCGTTGAACCTTCGGTTGAAACTTGGTGCGGGACATGGGCTGTTCAGTGGGGCGAAACCTTCAAAGGGGCGGGCAGCTCAGGCCCGTCGACCTGGCACGCGGGCACGGTCTGTCCACGCAGGCGGTGAGGAACTACGAGGCGGACGGCATCCTCCCGGCCGCCGAGCGGACCGCGCACGGCTACCGGACCTACACACCGCACCACGCACAGGCCCTGCGCGCGTTCCTTGCCCTCGTGCCCGGACACGGCCATCAGACGGCCGCGTCGATCATGCGGGCCGTCAACCGGAGCGCGACCGAGGAGGCGCTGCGGCTCGTCGACGAGAGCCACGCCCAGCTGCTCGACGACCGCCGTACCCTCCAGGCCGTCGAGGCGGCGCTCGGCGACCTGAGCCCGGTACCGCAGGAACGCGGCGACATGTTCGTCGGGCCGCTGGCGAACATGCTCGGCGATGGCGGGCAGCAGCTGCGGGGGACCGGCCTGTTCG
>NZ_JBEYVC010000378.1:0-1059 GCF_040643855.1 Streptomyces sp. NPDC047072
CCGCGCTCTCACGGTGCGGGCCGTCCTGGCGCCCAAGAGAACCATGGCCGACACCGTCACCGGGCCCCGGCCCGAAGTCCCCGGCTTTCCCATGGAGCGGGCCGCCCGCTGCCCCTTCGACCCGCCGCCCGGTCTGCGCGAACTCCAGGAGGAGGGGCCGCTGGCGAAGGTCCGGCTCTGGGACGGCAGCGAGTCCTGGCTGGTGACCCGCTACGCCGAGCAGCGGGCGATCCTGGGCGACGCCCGGGTCAGCGCCGACACCGACCGGCCCGGCTACCCCGCCAAGGCCGGCTCCGAGGGCGGCGAGGGCAAGCTCAGCTTCATCATGATGGACGACCCCGAACACGCCCGGCTGCGCCGGATGGTGACCGCGCCGTTCGCCATCAAGAAGGTCGAGGCGCTCAGGCCCGCCGTGCAGAAGATCGTCGACGACCTGATCGACGACCTCCTGGCCGGCCCCCAACCGGCCGACCTGGTCGAGGCGTTCGCCCTGCCGATCCCCTCCCTGGTGATCTGCGAACTGCTGGGCGTGCCCTACGACGACCACGAGCTGTTCCAGGAGAACACCAAGACGATGGTCCGCTCGACCGCGACCCCCGAGGAACGGGGCGTCGCGACCCGGGAGATCGCCGGATACCTGGGCACACTGGTCGGCAAGCGACTCGCCGACCCGAAGGACGACCTGCTCTCCAGCATCGCGGGCCGTGTCGGCGCGGGCGAACTCGACCACCGGCAGGCCACGGAAATGGCGCTCCTCCTGCTGATCGCCGGACACGAGACCACGGCGAACATGATCGCCCTCGGCACCGCCGCCCTCCTGGAACACCCCGACCAGCTCGCCCTCCTGCGCGACACCGACGACCCCAAGCTGGTCGCCTCGGCGGTCGAGGAACTCCTGCGCTACCTGCACATCACCCACCAGGGCCGACGGCGCGCGGTGACCGAGGACATCGAGATCGGCGGCCAGGTCATCAGGGCCGGCGAGGGCGTGATCATGGTCAACGAGATCGGCAACCGCGACCCCGAGGTCTTCCCCGACCCCGACCGCCTCGACATCAC
>NZ_JBEYVC010000379.1:0-1037 GCF_040643855.1 Streptomyces sp. NPDC047072
GGGCATAGCTCTCGAAGGCTGCGTCCCACACTTGGCCCGGGCGGTGCCAGCCTTCGCCGTTCCACCAGTAGCGCCCGTGCCGGCCCGCACGCCCGACGTCCGTGGCGCCGGCCCGCCCGTCCGGTGGAAGCGTCAGCCGCGTTCGCCCGCCTCGTCGACGACGGCCGTGGCGACGAGCGAGTTGCCGCCGAGGACCTTGTCGCCGACGACCATGCGCATGCCGACGATCCGGTAGGTCTGCGGGTCGAGCAGCCACTGGTCACGCATCGCCTGACCGGTCTCCGGATCGGGCGCCCTGGTCCCGTACTCGAGCGCGATCACCCGGCGCCCGGAGGCGGTCTCGACGAGATGGTCGACGACCTTCCCGCCCGGCAGGGTCGCGAGCGCCCGGTAGAGCGAGGCGAGCCCCTTGGACGGCATCACGTCGGCGCGCAGCAGGACACTGATCTCGGAGTAGTCGTTCTCCGCCCGGGACGCCCCCTTGGTGTCCGCGATGGCGTCGATCTCGCGCAGCGCCTTCAGCGCCCCCTCCCCGTCGGCCGGCAGCGCCGCCAGCACCCGGTACATCTCGCGCGCCGAACGGTCGTCGCCCTCCGCGCCATTCTCCAGATGCATGGACCTCGTCGTGAGCCGGAGCCTCTCACCCGTGCCGTCCGGCTCCTGCGAGGCCATCGCCGTGCCGTCGTAGCGGATCCAGCTCTCCTGCGGCCCCGCCAGCAGCTTGGCCAGGCCCTCGGCGTGCTCCGCCTGTTCGTCGCGCGGTTCCGAGACCTCCTTGGTGTAGATCCACTGCTTCGCCGTCGGCACGGGCCCGTCCGGCTCGGCGGCGACCACGCCCGCGGCGTACCGCAGGAGTTCGGCCGCGCTCATCCCCCGCAGCGAGACAGTCGGCGTGACCGCGGGCTGCACCTTCCGTCCCCCACCGCCCCCGCCGGCCAGCAGCGTCGCGGTCACGACGACCGCGGTCACCGCGGCCACCACGGCGACGATCACGACCTCCCGTCGCCACCACGAGCTTCTCCACCAGGCGCCGGTAC
>NZ_JBEYVC010000380.1:0-1025 GCF_040643855.1 Streptomyces sp. NPDC047072
CGTAGTACAGGTCGGTGACCTCCTGGCCCGGGCCGATGACGACGGTCGCGAGCGAGATCCCGAACTCGTGCGCGACCTGTGGCAGCACCGGAGCTACAACACGGCCGGCACCGTCGCGGCGACCGTCCCCGCGCACGGCACGGTTCTCCTACGGGTCTCCGCGGACCGTGGCTGGGCCCACCACCCGCCCGCCGTCGAACTGGGCCTGGAGGGCAGCCCGTTGGCCGAGGCGGGCAGCGCCACGAGCCTGACGACGACGGCGACCGACCTGGGCCGCACACCGGCCGAGCGCGTCTCGGTGAAGCTGAGCGGCCCCGAGGGCTGGACGGTCCGGGCGCAGTCGCCCACGGCCGCACGCGTCGTACCGCCGGGCCGCTCACTGCGCACCAAGTGGGCGGTCACCCCGCCACAAGGGACACCGACCGGGTCGTACGACCTGACGCTCGGGGCGAGTTACGCCTCGCCGTCCGGTGTCCGCGTGGACAGCGCGCTGCCGCTGGCCCTGTCCGTGGTGGTGCCGCCGCCGGCCGGGACATCGGGACTCGGTGATCTGCCCTGGCTGTCGGCCGCCAACGGATACGGCCCGGTCGAACGGAACACCAGCAACGGGGAGAGCGC
The DNA here is from genome assembly GCF_040643855.1 of Streptomyces sp. NPDC047072. NCBI lineage: Bacteria > Bacillati > Actinomycetota > Actinomycetes > Kitasatosporales > Streptomycetaceae > Streptomyces > Streptomyces sp. NPDC047072. The sequence continues at coordinate 619 of NZ_JBEYVC010000380.1, forward strand.
CGCCGGGGACGGCCATCCCCTCACCATGGGTGGGGTCGTCTACGCGCAGGGCCTGGGCGTCCACGCGGAGAGCGCCGTCGAGTACTACACCGGCAAGGAGTGCGAGACGGTGACCGCCGAGGTCGGCGTGGACGACGAGAAGGGCGCGAACGGGACCGTCGCCTTCGCGATCTGGGCCGACGGCACCGAGGTGGCCTCGACCGGTGTCCTCACCAACGCGATGCCGGCCCAGCCGCTCACCGCGGACGTCACCGGCGCCCAGGTGATCCGGCTCGTGGTCACCGACGGCGGGGACGGCATCGACTCCGACCACGCGGACTGGGCGGACGTCTGCGTCCGTGCTGTCCACCAGTTCGGCAAGGGAGACAGGAACGTACGGGCTGAGCAGCTGTGCCCGTGCGGTCGTC
>NZ_JBEYVC010000381.1:0-1017 GCF_040643855.1 Streptomyces sp. NPDC047072
CTAGGGCGTTTCTGATGGCTCTTGGACGGTGTCTCGGAGCCAGATGACGATCGCTGCCGCGGTCAGGGTGCCGTTGAAGATGTAGTCGCGTTTGTCGTAGCGCGTAGCGACAGCGCGGAACTGCTTCCACTTGCTCACGCACCGCTCGACGGCACTGCGACGGCGGTACTGGGCCTTGTCGAAGGCCGGTGGACGTCCGCCCGCCCGGCCCTTGCGCCGGCGCTTGGCCAGCTGGTCATCGGGCTGGGCAATGGTTGCCTTGATTCCCCGCCTGCGCAGATAAGCGCGGTTGCCGCGGCTGGAGTACGCCTTGTCCCCGCGCACGCGGTCCGGACGACTGCGAGGCCGGCCCGGCCCGCTCCGGCGGATCCGTAAGCCCTCCAGCACGGCGACGAACATGGGGCTGTCGCCCCGCTGACCCGGCGAGGTCTGCCAGGTCAGCGGGCGGGCACAATCGTCGGACAGCAGATGGACCTTGCTGGTCAGTCCGCCCCGCGAGCGTCCCAGCGCCTCCCGCCCATCGGCCTCCACACGCGCACCGCCCCCTTTAGTGGGAAGTCGCGCGGTGGCCGGCGGCGGGCTCCGGCGGCGTGCTGATGCGCCCGGCAGGAGGTGGAGTCGATGTTCACCGCCCACTCCCGGGCTTCCTCCTCAAGGGCCTTGGCCAGGTGGCCGTCGGGGTCACTGGCATCGGCCTCGATCTGCAGCTCCGCCAGGATCTGCTGCCAGGTCCCGTCCGCCGACCAGCGGCGATGCCGCTCGTAGACGGTCTGCCACGGTCCAAACCGCTCGGGAAGATCAGGCCAGGGCACACCGGTACGAGCCCGGAACAACACCCCGTTGACCACTGTGCGGTGATCGGCCCACTGCCCACCCGGCTTGCCGTTGGCGGGCAGTAACGGCTCGATCATCTGCCACTGCGCGTCCGTCAGTTCATGCCGCCGCACCATAAAACGCCCCTGCCCAGACGGGGCACTGATCCACCCACCCAAACAAGAGCCATCAGAAGCGACCTAG